>CAIYOZ010000072.1 GCA_903927945.1 uncultured Bacteroidales bacterium
AAATCTTTAAATTTCATTTTAGGAAATTATTTCCTAAAATTAAATTTTTATTTTGTTGATATTCAAACTTGTAGATTTTATTTTAGAAAACATTTTATATTTGTGATGAAAAACATATATTTTATTTTGGACATCATAAAATAAATGCTTAACATTGTAGTCCTATTTAATCACGACATTTTTTTTCTCAATATACATATACTAAACTTATTAAGAATTTTTTATCATGAATGCAAAAACCTTTACTCCCGAAGAAATAAAAGAGTCGACACTCACCTATTTTAAAGGAGATGATTTAGCTACCAAAGTATGGGCTACAAAATACGCCCTAAAGGATTCATTCGGAAATACGTATGAACTGAACCCTGACGATATGCATCATCGCTTGGCCGGTGAAGTAGCCAGAATTGAAAAAAAGTACCCTAATCCTTTGACGGAAGCGGAACTTTTTGAATTGTTTCGTGACTTTAAGTACATTGTTCCCCAGGGAAGTCCTATGACAGGGATCGGTAATGACTTTCAGGTGGCCTCGTTGTCCAATTGTTTTGTCATTGGTTTCGATGGTGATTCCGATTCTTACGGGGCGATCATAAAGATTGATGAGGAACAGGTACAACTTATGAAACGCCGGGGTGGCGTAGGGCACGATCTGTCGCATATTCGTCCCAAAGGATCACCCGTGAAGAACTCTGCGCTGACCTCTACGGGAATTGTACCGTTCATGGAACGTTATTCCAACTCTACCCGTGAAGTAGCTCAGGATGGACGCCGTGGTGCCTTAATGCTTAGTGTGTCGATCAAGCATCCTGATTCCGAAACATTCATTGATGCTAAAATGGAATCTGGCAAGGTCACAGGTGCCAATATCTCGGTGAAGCTTCATGATGACTTCATGGAAGCTGCTATTGAAAACAAACCTTTTACCCAACAATATCCGGTATTATCCAAAGATCCATGGTTCAGGAAAGAAGTGGATGCCAATGCCATCTGGAAGAAAATTGTTCATAATGCCTGGCAATCAGCCGAACCCGGTATTCTTTTCTGGGATACCATCATCCGCGAATCGGTGCCCGATTGTTACGCTGACCTGGGTTACCGGACCATTTCCACCAATCCTTGCGGTGAAATCCCGTTATGTCCGTATGATAGCTGCCGTCTGTTAGCCATCAACCTATATTCGTATATCAATAATCCATTTACAAAAGAAGCTTCTTTTGATTTCGAGTTATTTAATAAACATGTTGGCCTTGCTCAGCGCATCATGGATGATATTATTGACCTGGAAATGGAAAAGATTGATAAAATCATTGATAAAATCAAGTCCGATCCGGAAGATGATGCCATTAAGAATACCGAATTCCAGTTGTGGGAAAAGATAAAGAACAAAACATCACAGGGTCGTAGAACAGGTGTGGGTACCACCGGCGAAGGGGACATGCTGGCTGCATTAGGTTTCCGTTACGGTACCGAAGAGGCCACCGATTTCTCTGAGAAGGTGCATAAAGCGGTAGCCTTGGCTGCCTATGGTTCATCGGTGATGATGGCAAAAGAAAGAGGCGCATTTACAGTCTATGATGCCAAAAGGGAAGAAAAAAATCCTTACATCCAACGTTTGCGTGAAGCCGATCCTGAGTTATACAATGATATGGTCAAATACGGCCGTCGTAACATTGCCTGCCTGACCATTGCTCCTACCGGAACAACCAGTATCATGACCCAGACAACTTCGGGAGTAGAACCTGTATTTATGGCGGTTTATACCCGTAGACGCAAGGTGAACCCCAACGACAAGAATGTACGTGTGGATTTTGTGGATGAGAATGGTGATTCATGGGAAGAATACCTGGTATTCCACCATAAGTTTGTAACCTGGATGGAAGCCAATAATTATTCAACTACCAGGACTTACTCCAAGGAAGAAGTGGAAGAAATGGTGGCTAAGTCACCTTACTATAAAGCCACAGCCAATGACGTGGATTGGATGAAAAAAGTACAAATGCAAGGCCGTATACAGAAATGGGTGGATCATTCAATCAGTGTGACCATCAACTTGCCGGCTGATGCCACTGAAGAACTGGTAGGCAGACTGTACGAAGAAGCCTGGCGTTGTGGTTGCAAGGGTGTGACGGTTTATCGTGATGGGTCACGTGCCGGCGTGTTGATCGCTGTCGACGATAAAAAGAATGAAAAGAAGGAAGACAAGAAAGAAAATTGTTTCTGCTATGATGAAAATCACGTCACCCGTCCAAAAGAACTGGATTGCGACGTGGTACGTTTCCAGAATGCCAAGGACAAATGGATCGCCTTCGTGGGTTTATACAATGGCCGACCTTATGAAATCTTCACCGGGCTCGCCGATGACGAAGAAGGTATCCTGTTGCCTAAAACGATCAACGATGGAAAGATTATCAAGACTGTGGACGATAGTGGAAACAAACGTTACGACTTTCAGTTTGTTAACAAACGTGGTTACAAAACAACAGTGGAAGGGTTGTCCCACAAATTCGATAAAGAGTTTTGGAATTATGCCAAATTAATATCCGGGGTTTTACGTTATGGTATGCCTATCGACCAGGTGATCAAATTGGTTTCCGGACTTCAGCTCGACAGCGAATCCATTAATACCTGGAAAGTTGGTGTGGAACGTGCCTTGAAGAAATATATCCCCGATGGTACTCAAATCAAAGAGCAACCTTGTCCCGAATGTGGACAGAAAGCACTGGTTTATCAGGAAGGTTGCCTGAAATGCAACAACTGTGGATACTCACGCTGTGGTTGATTTCGAAAATTGATTCATACAGATAAAAAAACGGGTTGATAACAACCCGTTTTTTTTATCTCGTAATTTGTGTATTCTTAAAATGTTTCTTGTTTGTTATTTTCCCACCAATGAACTAAATGTTTTCTTCCCTTTCAGGTAATATTCCAACACAATGCTCTTTTGGAAAATCTCCGGTATAATCTCACAGGTTGCATGGAGAATGTTTTGTTTCCTTTTTTCTTCAAACCCGGGCATCATGTTCTTGAAATCCTTCCTTGCTTTCATTACGCTCAGGGCATTCTTTGGCTTCCCGGTCACAAAGAGTTGTAAGGCTGCAGCATAATCAAACACGAATCGCCAGTTCAGGATGTTTTCCAATTGTTTATTCGGCAGGTTCTTATAGAGCAACAGCAGGTTATTCCTGAAATTCAGGTAAGTCTTGTGCGGGCTTTCGTAGTTTAATGCTCCACCTCCAACATGATAAACAGAACTTTCGGGGATGCAAACAATCCGATATCCCCGGCTTCTCATTCGCCAACAGAGATCAATCTCCTCCATGTGGGCAAAGAATTCATCATCCATCCCTCCTACTGTCCAATAGACTTCCGAACGGATGAACAGACAGGCACCCGTTGCCCAGAACACATCGACAATGCTATCGTATTGGCCCTTTTCTTCTTCTGCTATTCCCAGGATACGTCCCCTGCAAAAGGGGAACCCAAACCTGTCGATATATCCTCCTGCTGCCCCCGCATGTTCAAAACAGTTTCGTTGTAAATATGATAGTATCTTGGGTTGGCAGGCTCCTACTAGCTTATTCTCATCCATAAACCGGATCAATGGTTCCAGCCAATTCTCGGTTACTTCCACGTCCGAATTTAACAGGACATAGTAATCCGCTTCGATTTGTTGAAATGCTTTATTATATCCCCCGGCAAATCCATAATTTTTATCCAGCACTATGGTGCGGATAGCCGGGAATTCTTCCTCCAATACTTTTAACGAGGAGTCTGTGGATGCATTATCAGCTACAATGATGTCAACTCCGGGGAGTGTGGTGTGTTTTATCAACACCGGCAGGAATTGCTGCAAATAGGTTGATCCGTTCCAGTTCAGGATTACAATAGCTGTACTCATCAATGTATTTTTCAGTTTGATATTTATTTCTGTCTCTCCTACTTTTCCTCAATAAGGAACAAACCATAATAGTTACAATTTAGCCCTTTTCATTTTTTTTGTGTCCTATTGCGGCTATTGTGGTTTGACTTTTTTATTTAAGGAAAACCTCAATCGTTATTCCGTTTATATTTCCACCGCCTGTGCGACCATAGCCAGTATTCAGGTTGTTCCTGAATGGTTTTTTCAAGTAATTTCATATACTTTTCAGAGATGGCAAACTCAGGTTCCTGGGTTGGTTCCATGGAAATGGGAAGGAAATCACACCGGTAATACCCTCTTTTAATCCGTCGGATATCGGCATAGAACACCGGATAATCGAATTTCTTCGCCAATTGTTCCGTACCGGTAAGTGTGGGCGTATCCTGGTTTAAAAACGGAGTCCACAGATGGACATTCCGTCCGTTGGGGGTCTGATCCGAAACCATGAGGTAAATGCCTATGGTCCCCTCCTTTTTCATATTGAACATGAATCGCATCAAGTCCTTTTTCTCCACGTTTCTACCACCATAGCCCGATCGCAGGTCATAAATCAGTTTGTCAAAATTCTTATTCCGCAACCTTTTATATATCTGGAACACATGATGATCTGCTGCCGGAAATACTTCCGGGAAATTCAACATCCATTCCCAGTTTGCATAGTGAGCCGTCATCAACATCACACTTTTCCCCCGGGCATATTGTTCCATGATTCCATCCACATTTCCATACATCATTCGCCGGCGATGTTCTTTGTGACCGAAATGCATTTCTTTCATCGCTTCCACGAACAAGTCACAGAAGAAGCGATAGAACTTGCGCTCAATCGACATTCTTTCCTTCTCGGTTTTCTCTGGAAATGAACGGGCAATATTTTCGTGTACTACTTTCCTTCTGTATCCGACTATATAGTAGACAATCGGGTATAAAAAATCAGACAAAAGATAAAGTACCGCCAATGGTAGCAGGGTGATTAACCAACCGAAGGCGTAGAGGATATAAAACATAGAGTACTGATAATTTTAGATGGTTTAATGGCGAATGAACCGTTTTTGTTTAAAAACAAGCGACTGGTTAAACAATTCAGTTTAAATACTGAATACAAAAAAACACCAAGCATAAAGTCTGTTGCATTGGTGTTTCCTGTTGATTTTAAAAGTATTGTAGAAATCCCGAAATAGAAAACCGAATGAACATGGTGGAAGTCACAAATGCATTCTACTCTTCCTCACGGTAGATTCCAAGTGATTTTCCGTACTCATATTCTCCGTCCAGGATCATCTGAATATCGTCTTCGGTCAATTTCATTTTGTCTTTTTTCGAACTCTTGAGTATATATTTGAACATTTCTTCTTCGTCGATGCTGGCCTCTTCGGTCGAATCCTCATCTATCAAACCATTTTCTTCATAATAATCATAAACCACGTCCAGCACGTATTCGACTTTGTCATTATCGATCCGTTCTTTGGCTTCTGCGGGTATAAAATCAAGAATGAATTTCACGGCTGCATCCTCATCGTATACCAGTAAGTCGTCTTCTTCTGTTTTCATAATGTATGTTTTTTTAGTTTGAATCTGTTGATCCTATAATTTAAGATCAAAGATAGATTATTTTTTTACAATTCCTGTTTTTATCATTCGTTTTTTTGGGAAAATAAACATTTTAGGAAGATAAATAAGCTGCATAGAATAAAAAACCAGTAAACCAGATAATAACACATTGAAAGAACGTATAGAAATATATAGGTAATATTCAAAATGACATAGAAAACATGAGTTTAATTTAGGCTGAAAAATTTAAACTATGAGGTTCTATGTGTCTATGTATAACTATGTGTCTTATATTGATTTTTGTATGAACGTATGATATTAAAAATACTGATACTACCGATTTGTTTTCTTTTGTTACTTTTGTGGCTAAATATCTAATAAATGACTCTTCAAGAAATACGAACCCTACGCCTTCGGAACCAGCAACTGGAAGGTTCTCAATTCAAGTCACCAAAAGAACTGGTTAGCTGGATGGGCGCCATGCAAGCGCAGGATTTTGCCATGGCCAACTGGGCGGTTGGCACCCGGTTGCCTCAGGCTAACGTGAAGACTATAGAAGAAGCTTATAACAAGGGCGAAATCATCCGCACCCACCTCATGAGGCCCACCTGGCATTTCGTGAGTCAGGACGACCTTCATTGGATGCTCGAACTGACCTCACCCCAGGTCAGAAGGGTAATGAAGACAAACGACCGTAGGTTTGAACTGGACGATAAGGTTTATGCCCAATGTAACGGCATGCTAGGGCGTGTACTCGCTGATGGTCAGAGCCTAACTCGCGAAGAACTGACTCTTGAATTCGGCAAGATCCACATTCGCACCGATGAGAACCGCTTGTCCCATATCCTGGTGCGTGCAGAGTGTGATGGCATAGTGTGCAGCGGGCCAATGAAAGGAAACAAACTTTCCTATTCGCTGCTTACCGAACGCGTGCCAAAAGGAAGGCAATATTCGCATGAAGAAGCTCTGGCATCCCTGGCCTCCCGGTATTTCAACAGCCACTGCCCTGCCTCCCTGCGCGACTTCGTTTGGTGGTCGGGATTATCGGTTACCAATGCCCGCAAGGGACTCGAGGCCATCAAGTCCGGCCTGATATCCGAAACCTTTGACACTGAAACCTACTTGATGACAAATTCGTTCAGCGTTAGTTTCTCCTCAAAACCCTCTGTACATTTGTTACCGGCGTATGATGAATTCCTGATCTCCTATGCTGACCGTACAGCCGCCCTGGAAGCAGTGCATCAAAAGAAAACGATCTCCGAGAACGGCATCTTCCGTCCCATTGTGGTGGTCAATGGTCAGGTCGTAGGTTTATGGAAACGCACTACCAAAAAACACACAGTCTTTATCGAAGTGAGTCACTTCACCCCCTTCGATAAAGAATCCGTCCTTGCCATCGAGCAGGAAACCTGTCGTTACGGCGCTTTCCTCAACAAAAAAACTGAATTACTGATTGGTTAATTAGTTTGCATTTCCTCAATAGCATATCCTCTGAATTCAGTCTTTATTTGGTTTAGGTTGCGATAGGGTTGCGATAGGGTTGCGATAGGGTTGCGTTAGGGTTCCGATAGGTAGACCTTATTGAACCCTAACGCAACCCTTTCTCAACCCTTATTGAAATGTTACTCTTTAGAGAACGAATGCAGTTGAAATAAAGAAGGAACTCCGGTGATATATATGAAACAAAATTAAGAGACTGTTAGGTAATTTAAACAATACGTGAATAAAATTATGATTATTAAAATAAACCAGTTATCTTTGAGGCTATAAAATATCAGCAAATTAAAGAAGTTAAAATGGCTATAAAATATTCAGTGCTTACCATATATTTAGTTTTATGCATTTGTTTTCATTTATCAGCACAGAAGAAAGATGGTCTTACTGACTCAATAAAACCTGAATTAAAGGTTAATTCATTATCAGGCTTAATGCTGAAACTTGAATCTCCATGTGTGGCTGGATATGGTCTTGGAAGAAATATGCCGTTTTTTCTTAATTATATAAATGAATCAAGAATTACTCCGTCAACAACAATTCTATTAAGAGCTGGTGTTACAATAACTCCCGGAGTTTTCTATGAAGATACAATATCGAACGATTATATGCCCGATTTAAAAACAGGGAACAAAGTAACCTATTGTTCCTTTGGATTTAATTTTGGTGTAGAACCTCGCTGGTACTGGAACTATAAAAAACGAGCTCAGAAAGGAAAAATAAAATTAAATTCAGGTTGGTTTCTGTCACTTCCATTAGAGATCTCTTTGCCGTTGCATACTATGATTAGCACGCCAACCACTTATCATGACTACACAGATCAGAAATGGATTACTGATTACTTTAACTTGTTTTATTCTTTGGGGATCTCCGTTGGATACAGACATGCATTGTCAAATAACTGGCTTCTGGAAGGCAGTTTTGAAACACAGGCAATGGGTGATTTGGCTAAATATCGACAGTACAATTCATTAAGTACGGTGGCGATAACACCACAAATAAATATCAAAGTGCTTTATATATTTAAAGAGCATCTAGATTAAAATCGCAATGCTTCAAAATTTTAAATTCATGAGAAAATTCTTTTCCTTTATCCTTATGCTTGCATTTATTTTTATGAGCGGTGGATGTGCGCAGGGTTATTATGCAATTAACCCAAGTAAAATTACGTATAGTATCTCAAACGTTCTTGAAAATGTCAGTCTAAATTATCGTTATAATATTTTAATGGATAATAAAAATTATTAACTTGCCAGGAAAGAAAGAACACAAAACATGAAGTTGGTTGCTGTAAAAATAACGAACAACACCGATAGAATAATAAATATAGGGAACAATGCAGCTTTTTATACTGGCAAAACTATGATTTATCCAATGGATGTCCTTTCGATTGAAAATTGCCTAAAGCAATCTGTACCAAGTTATTTATTTTATCTGCTGCTAACGCCATTAACGTTTTCCTTCAATGGTTCGGATCCTATGCCGGTTGGCTTAATTCTGGGACCTTTGATTACGGGTGGTAATATGTTGAGTGCCGCCTCTGCAAATGCTAATCTTTACAACGAACTGATGCAATACGACATTCTCAACCGTGATATACAGGTAGGGGAAACAGTTTTTGGGCTGATAGGATTCAAATACCTGGATTATGCTCCACTGACGATAAAACTCACAAAATAAACAATATTTTAGCCAATAATATTTGTCTTTAGATAGTAATTGTAAACAAATCAATGTCAGATTAATGATATTATTATGATAAAAAATTTGATTAATTTCATAAATGAAAAGTTCTGTTATTTTAAAAGTGAAAATCGTTTAAGTGATAATCAGGATTTTGGTTCCAAAGGCAATTCCAGGTATGGGATGGGATGTAAATTTCAACAATCCGAAGGCTGTAAGGGCGCTAATATTAACATTAATAATTATACTTGGGATATATATTGCTTCAGTTCTATATTCCTAATTAGAAGTTTTGAATGAAAGAATCATACTGCAAAATTATATTAAATTTAAACTTTCACTTATGATGAAACTTGTCTTTTCGCTTTTATTATTCACCGTATTTCAGCTATCAGCCTCCGCTCAGTATGAATTTGGAACCTACTACATTGATGCAAACCTGAATTTTAAATTATCATCCGATCATATAGATGATGCTGTTAAATCTTCTTCTAAAAACAATGCGTATACGATAAATCCTGAAATAGGCTATTTTATCAAGAATAACCTGGCGTTGGGGATTGGATTTAATTATAAGAATACGTTCATTTCAAACTCCAGTACCGACTATACAGTATATTTGAACACCACCTTTGATTACTCATTATCACCAACTTATTCCACTGAATTGACCGAGATAGCTCCTGTTATATTCTTAAAATACTTTTATCAACCTACCAAAAAACTGAGTGTATCACTCAAGGCAAGTTATTCAAAGGGTTGGGGAACTTATGATCTTATACAAAAATACACGAAAAACCCTCAGGGGCTGGAAACTGTATTCCATTCCGAGAAGAACAAGATAGAGTCAGAATACCTTTTCTTATCACCGGAACTTCAATACCTGATCACCAAAAGAGTAGGTGTCCAGGTAAATTTCAACGGGCTTGGTTATGTATCCACTTCGAAGTATGACAATTACTTCTCTTTTAACGGGTATAATCCAAGCTTTAGCACCGGCACTATTACAAAAAGCAGCAATGAATCCACAGTTTTCAATATTAAACCTTCGGCCTGGAGCTTTGGAGTGTTTGTGCTATTAAATTAATTTACAATTAATATTTAACCAATGGCAAAGATAATTAATCAGCGCTTGACCGTAAAAATTGAAGGAGATTTTGTTGTTTTCCTGATTGGGATGCGGATCAACCGGTTTTGGAAGTTTCATAAATGGATTCCGTTGGGCAGTGCCATGCCTAAAATGCTAAAAGAACTCACAGGGAAGCCTGAGAGTGGCTTTTTGGGCTTTCAAATCCATGGAGGATTATCACCCGTAATTGTACAGTACTGGAGATCGTTTGAACATCTTGAGGCCTATGCAAAAGACAGAATCGGAATTCACTATCCTGTCTGGAAAGAATTCAACAGGTTGATAGGAAGTAGCGGTGACGTAGGTATCTGGCATGAAACCTACAAGGTATGTGCCGGTGATTATAAATGTATCTATCACAACATGCCTGTTTATGGACTCGGGAAAGTTGGTGAATTGATACCTGCCACCGGAAAGAGGGAAACGGCAGGGGAAAGAATTGCGGCAACTAAACCAGAGTAATCTAAATTGTGAAAAAGTCGTTGTTGTTTTATTTAAGAATATAAAAATAGAAGCTTAGCGTATGAATGCAAAAAACAACATCAATTCTCTGAAAATATCAACCATCGAATGTGGTGGAATCTCGAAGAGCTTACTTTTAAATAGTTTAAAAGAGTCAGGCATTTTGCTGAATGAGTTTTGCGAAATCATTTTCTCAAGCGAGCTATTTATAACTTCTACTCAAAAGCATACCATCTCGATAATAGAAGCTTCCATAAAAGATATTGGTTTCACAACAGGTGCTACCCTGTCTGAAATTAGTGAACGTTTACCGGATTATGGATTTTGCGAATGCCCCCTTGAAGTAGGACCTTACTTACGACTTAAATGTACCGAACAAAAAGAAGTCGATTCAGGTGAAAGTAAGAATCAGAATCCTCCGGGTTCGTTGGTAGTATTTTCCAAACCTTTGGTGAGTGATGATGATTTTCCCAAAGGTTTTTATTTACGTAAAATAGATGGACTATGGCTCAGAGGTTACCGCTGCTCTATGGATTATGTTTGGGTACCCGAGGATAGATTTATTTTCCGAATAAATCAGTAAAACGAATATAATTTTCAAAGGCTTCGAGTACGTTAAAGCTACTCCGTGCGTCATGTGAATAACATGAAATGAATCATATTAAAAGGAATCTAATAATGACACACGATTTACACACACACCTACATCACTTTTCAGTAATATCCACTAGACATTTTCACGTAGTACGATTCATGATGGTTGGATTGCTGTTGCTGGCATTGCCTGTCACTTCACGGGCAAGCACTGGCAACTGGGCTAGTACAGTTACCGGAGGAAATATCGTATATACATCCACTGACCCTTCCACTCCCGTCAAGGACTTTACCGGTAAATACCTGACGGTTGTTTATCTGGAGAACCTGGGAATCCGTAAGATCGGAGGAAACACCAATGCCACAGATGTAGCCTGGTTACTTTCGAAAGGCTATCGTGTGATTGAATTAAACTACGCCGGCAATGCAAACACCGTATCACCTGCCATAAATGCAGACATTATCGCCATCAATAAGGCTATCTATAACGGTTCGTTTTGTGGATCGACCACTTGCTCCCAATACAGGTCCTATGTGCTGTTCGAAGGGTACCGGATATCACGGGATGTGTCATACTTCAAGGATGATCCCACAGTTTATAATTACCTGACCCAATATACCGTGGGAGATTCATTGCATATGGATATCGTCTACCCGGCAAATGCTTCCCTGCCGGTACCAGTTGTTTTATCCTTTTCGTACAGTAACAGCTATCCCAGCTATGATGGCACGCTGTTGAAACTCACCGATGCCAACAAGGACCAACGCTTTAATCTTGGAAATACCCTGGCGGGATTTAATGATTCCTTTCTGGAAGGTGCACCTGCCAACGGCATTGCCTGGGCGATAGCGGATCACCCTAAATATTGCCCATGGGGAAATGGCAAGCCTCTGAATTCCACCAATAACAAAGCATACGCATCCTACGAAACGAATCCTGATGCAGCCCAGAAGGTGAAGTCTGCAGTAAGAACGCTGCGTAACCTTGGTGCAGGACTAGGGCTTTCAGGAAAAATAGGTATCTATGGATTCTCTCGCGGGTCGACGGCAGGATCAATGGCTGTGGGGGATCGTACTGTTGCGAACTTTGAAAATGCAGGGTTGTACATAGGTACCTCCGATGCTGTACAGGTTGCGGCATTGGGTTCGGGTGTTTTCGATTATACGCGGATCTTTAATACGGCTGAAAGTGATGTGGGAGCCCTTACTACTAATTGTCCTTCGGCTTGGGGAGCAATGGCAAGCAATTTAGCGTTATGGCAGTCAGAAGGTTCGTATAATCTGGCTCAAACAAACGCTTCAGCACCGGTGATTTTCTTTTATAACACTGATGATGCCCTTTATTACCAGGACCAGATAAAACATTTTAAGGCAAAGCTGGACTCCTTGGGTGTCCCTACTTCCACCATTACTAACTATGGTACCGGTCATGCTGTTCCCCAAACCAGTGCTCCTTTAGCAACTGTTTATAATTTCTTTAACACTTACCTGACTCCTCCGAATGTAACGACAGGGATTGAACCTGTGCAGAGTTCACTCCTGGAGTTGCAACTTGCTTTATTCCCCAATCCTACCACCGATCAGGTTCAGCTGACATTCAGCCTTCCAGAGAGTGGCAATACCCTGATTTCACTTTACAACTTGTCGGGAATTGTAATCTACAAAGCCGAGAAACAATCTAATGCCGGACAGCAAGTCGAAACATTACATTTAGCTGAATTAAACCTCCCAAAGGGCATCTACTTTGTAAAAGTGATTTCCAATGGAATGCAGGGGATAAAGAAAGTAGTTTATAGTAAATAGTTTATAATCTGTGTTTTAGGTAGTTAGTTTTTAATTGCCTTACTCCTATTCTATTGAAGGCCGTTCTGATAATATTATCGGAATGGTCTTTTTTGTTCGTTCAGATTACTATTCTTGGATTGCGTCAAGATGTAGATGTAATGGCAACTAATACCTGTCAGTTAGAATTGTTGTAAAACTTTATTTAGAAGCTGCTGTTGCCACTTTCATGTTCCAAACGTTGAAATGTGTGCATTCAGGTCTTAAGCCAGTCTACATGGTAATGCATTCGTCAAGTGGATTATATACAAAAAAGCTTCTCTACCTGATAAACATTTTCGATAAAAAGATGTTTGTTAATTGATTCCGGTTGCCAAGTTCAATTAATAAATTTATTCAAAACATCCACAATTATGAAAGAAA
The DNA here is from genome assembly GCA_903927945.1 of uncultured Bacteroidales bacterium. Lineage (GTDB taxonomy): Bacteria > Bacteroidota > Bacteroidia > Bacteroidales > Paludibacteraceae > Paludibacter. The sequence continues at coordinate 13,035 of CAIYOZ010000072.1, forward strand.
ATGATTATCATGCCAGCATTTCGGTGAATGCTTCAGCTAAGGAAGCGTTTAACAGCATTCGCGATGTCACAAAATGGTGGACTGAAAACCTGGAGGGTAATACCCAAAAACTGAATGATGAATTTACGGTTCGATTTGAAGATATGCATTATTCAAAGCAAAAAATCGTAGAACTTATCCCTGATCGTAAGATCGTATGGCTCGTTACAGATAGTCATCTTAGTTGGATTAAGGACAAAGATGAATGGACAAACACAAAAATTAGTTTTGAAATCACGGATAAAGACCATAAAACTCAAATCAATTTCACCCATATAGGGTTGGTTCCTGAAATTGAATGTTACAACGATTGTTCAAATGCGTGGGGTCAGTTTATACATCAAAGTTTATTCAGGTTGATATCGACCGGTAAAGGACAACCGGATCTTAAGAAGAAGGTTGAAGCCTCCGGGACATGAAAATAGTACCTGAAATTCATCCTAATTACAGCTATATCGATAAAATTAGTCTCTCACTTTTAATAGAAAAATATGAAAATTATAGTAACAGGTTCATTAGGACATATCGGCAAGCCACTGACCCGGGAGTTGGTGCAAAAAGGACATGCTGTGACAGTGATCAGTAGTAACCCTGAAAGACGGGAAGCCATTGAAGCACTAGGTGCCACAGCTGCCATTGGCAGTATGGAAGATGCCGATTTTCTTATAGCAACTTTCAAAGGTGCCGATGCAGTGTATGTGATGGAAACGCTGGGTGCACAAGGTTTCTTTGACCAACATCTTGATGTCATAGAAGCTATAAACAAAATTGGCAATAATTACAGACAGGCCATTCTACAGTCGGGTGTAAAGCGGGTGGTTCATCTTAGCAGCATTGGTGCCCATACCGATAAAGGCAATGGGCTTCTTATTTTTCATTACAATGTAGAAAACATTCTGAAACAATTGCCTGATGATGTTTCCATTACTTTTATGCGACCCGTTGGTTTCTACGACAATCTGTTGGGCTTTATAAATACAATCAAAACCCAGGGTGTTATCGCCACAGACTATGGCGGAGACAACAAGAAGCCATGGGTTTCTCCCCTTGATATTGCAGATGCTGTGGCTGAAGAACTCGTCACTCCTTTTGAGGGCCGGAAAGTGCGTTATGTGGCCAGTGAAGAAATCAGTTGTAATGAAATTGCGGGTTTATTAGGAGCTGCTATTGGAAAACCTGATTTAAAATGGGTAGTCATTCCGGATGAACTACTGCTGCAGGGGATGATTGCTGCCGGAATGAACCTTCAAGTTGCCAAAGGGTTGGTGGAGATGAATGCAAGTACCCAAAATGATGCATTATACGAAGATTATTACCTTCACAAACCGACATTGGGCAAGGTAAAACTGACTGATTTTGCCAAAGAATTTGCAACCATTTATCATAACAGCTAACATGCGTAGTCTTTCACCCCAAACGTTTTACAAAAAGCCCTGATAAAAAAAAGAACTTACCGGAATCTCCGATAAGTTCTTTTTTTAGAGCAGTATGAATAAAATCTAACTCTGCACTGGATATTATTTTATAATTTTTACAGTGTTGAGTATTCCTTTTTTGGAACTGACAGTCACTAAGTACATTCCTTTATCGAACGATTCCATGTTTATCGGGCTGATACCTGACTGGCTGTATAATTTCTTGCCGGTCATGTCCGAAATTACCACCTGCACATCCGTCTCCTCCGTATCAATGAAAAGTTGGGTCACTACAGGATTCGGATAGACATGAACCGAGTGAGCATTGATCAACTTAACATCAGTCGGATTGATAGGTGTCGGACGTACCCAAGGCTGAGGTGTCTGTGTTCCGGCATAATCCACGATGTAATACCTTGCTCCAGCACCATTCACATAAAAAGTACTCGGTACCTGTCCGTTAATGACCGACATGAAACCACCCATATTATCCGTGGAAATGCGAACGTCGCAGGCGTTATGGACCGTTACTCCTTTTGAGTCGGGTACTTCCATGGAGTTAGCCACGGCAATCTGTGCCCCCTGTGTATTGACAAACACGTCATACATCCCCAGCATGGAAGCCTGGTGATAGTTCACATTGTCGGCAACTTTATAGGCAGCATATCCTTTCACGGTACCATTATGGCTCATGTAATCACTCTGGTGGAGCGGATCGTACGGGGTCTCGTTCTGATAGAAAAACAAACGTCCTTTTTCACCGTTCCACAGGGTGCCGTATTGTTGGAAATGTTCGTTGAATAAGCCGTATATGGTCACGAAATTCCCGTTGACTACCAGCCCGTTTTTAGCGGTGTTGTTAAACCAGCCCACGCCTTGTCCGTGGTCAGCCCTCCAAATCCAGAAGTGGTCGCCAATGACATCCGAGCTATTGATTTCCAATGCCACGTCTACGTTTACATTGGTAGTGACAAACCCTCCTACCCTAAAAAATAAGTCGGCCAGCAATGTGGGGTTGGCGCTGTGATCATTCGTAGAGTTAGTTGTACCCACCTGCAACAAAGTCCTTGAATTATAATGTGCATCGAAAAGCAGGCTGGCAATGGTTACCCCATCAACATCGCCCACTACAATCGCTGAAGTGGCATTTGATGAAGCAGGGATAAGCGTGGCATACCCTGATCCCAGGATAATTGTATTCGGACGGTTTACCAGAAGCGGTTCCGACAGTTCGTACATCCCCGGGGTGATAAATAGATTTTTCCCTGCCAACAGTTGCTGGTTCATAGTTTCGGCGGTGGTACCCGGTTTGACGACGTAGAAGTCATTCAAAATATCATAGGTATCTCCCACCCCCATATTCCCTGTCGACCAGGATGTTCCTTTGGAGTCTGTCCTGAGACCCGGCCTGAATACTTTATACCGGCCATCATCCCCTACAAAGAGAAATGGTTTTTCGCGGATGACAGGCGTTGTAGCTACACTGCTGACATTGTTCCAGGCACCCCCGCTGGTAGTCCAGTTATCGGTGTAATTCGCCATGTTGGTAACGCTTGGTCCGAATGTAACACCCTGATAGCAGAGGTTCCATCCCCCGGCACTATAATCTTTAGATCCCAGCTCGACGTATGAATTCCTAAAATACCATTGTTGCTGCGACCATGAACCTGCCCTGTCATGAAAATAACAGTCGCCCGTAAACCCACCGCTGCACCAACCGTTGTACCACCACTGGTAGTGTGCCCGGCGTTCGGCATTGATTCGTCTCAACGGGGCTGCCTGCGATACCGCCCATTGAAACCAGGTATTCATATCTCCGGTGGAAGTACCTGCTACTGTAAAATTCTCTGCCGAACGCCAAAAGGTACAGGTGGCATTATTATTGGGTAGCGGTGCCGGTGTTTCCACATTCGATATCCTGACATCGTACGGTGTCTTTCCCAGTCCCCCGATATGCGTATAGTACGCTATATTCAACAGCCCGGCTGCCGTATAATCGCCCGGTTTGAAATAGAAGGCATACCGTTTGGTACTGAATTCATCGTGAAGCATGGCCGTGTGAATGTTGTTGATCGTAGTTTGAATGGTAGCCATATTATCAGTAGGACTGAAAATATACACGTTGGGTCCAAACAAATCTGCATCTGAAATAGTTTGCGAATTCAGCGTGCTTGTAACACAAATACTAATTAATAGAAATAAGTAAAATTGGATGTTTTTCATTAGGCAATCGTTTATTAAAATTGAATATAATCTTCTTGAAGAGTTACGTTGGAATTAGCGGGCAAGCACTTAATATTTTAATTTCTTAAAAGTATGCAAATATAGTCATATACACCCTGTAGATACGAATTTATTGATACACAAAAACTCATTTGACAGCTAGAAAAACCACAACATTACTACAACAATGAATGGCTTAATCGTTTAATTTTTAATGCCATATCTATTTATATGTTGCATAACATATTTCAATTTGTACTCAAGCAATAAATAAAACCAGTAAAATGGTGTACTCTATTAAATTTAAGTATGAATATTCCATAGATGGAATGAGGTAAGTCGACATACTCATTATGGTGAAGATTTGTGCCCTAAAGGTTATAGAAAAATTTTGTCTGAGTTTATCCCGGATTATAAAGTTTCTTCTGCTGCTATGCGTCAACCCGAAAAAAAGAACCGGTTAAACACAATTCCGATCATTCCGTTTTTCTGGGAATAGTCGAATAGGATACCACGGATAATTGTTATTTCGTAAATACAATATTGTGGCTATATTGAAAACAGTTAATTTGAAACAATTTTTTACTATCTGATACCCTGGAAAAGAAAGAATAATCTTAACTTTGGAACTTATTGTAAATGTTTTATTGATAATTCAAATTCAAATATTTTCACGATGAACTCTCCCTCAAAAGAATCCAGCCTGCACGATGCCGGTTCCTTGCTCTATCTGGTTCGCGAAGCAAAAGTAGGTACCGTGAACCCGCCCTTGCTCCTACTGATGCATGGTGTGGGAAGCAATGAACAGGACATGTTTTCATTGGCCACACAACTGCCGGATAACTTTCTGATTATCTCAGCCAGAGGACCATTCCAGATTGGACCAGCCGGTTTTGCCTGGTTTCAGGTGAATTTCAAAGCCGGTGTTCCCGTGATTAATTACGAGCAGGCCGAAAACAGCCGAACCCTGATTATTCAGTTTATAGAATCTTTGAAAGCAGATCATTCGTATGATGAAAAAAGCATCTTCCTGATCGGGTTTAGCCAGGGTGGAATCATGTCCTACAGCGTCGGACTCACCCGTCCCGATCTCATTCGAGGAATAGCCGTGATGAGTGGAAGGCTGTTGAAAGAAGTAAGACCCTTGATTGTCTCACGCGAAAAGTTGAATTCCCTGAAAGTCTTCATATCCCATGGAATCTCCGACAACGTACTGAAAATTAATTTCGCACGCGAAGCCCTTGAGTATCTGAAGTCGCTCGGCATGACTCCCACTTACAACGAATATACTGCCGGGCATACCATCACCCCTGAAATGCTGCCAGACCTGATCTCTTGGCTAAAGAGTGAATGAGGAGTGTAAAACAAATTTCAGTCATCACAAACAGGATAAGCCACATTAAACATAAGGTGGCTTTTTTGATGCTATCCTTTTCAATTTTGATCCTTGTTTTTTCCACGGATCAAAATCTTTTACATTCCGTGTTTTTCAGATCTCCCTCCAACTCTCAAGTCTATCACTTTAATTAGGTGCTTTCTTCAGCATGCTACCCATCCGGTGTAATACCCTAATGTCCCTTTAAGGGGATTCATTCTATAACTATCCACCAGTTAATAAGGCTTTAGAGGGGGTTGACTGAGGGTTCAGAGGGCTATACCTCATGGAACCCTCACTGAACCCTCACTGAACCCTCACTGAACCCCCTCTGAACCTAAACTGCGAATAGACAAGATTACGACTCTGCTATGACCGGATGATATGCCAGTTAAACATTAGAATTCAATACTTTTTGTGTTTATTTTAAATAAATGCACAAAATGATTGGGGTGTTAAAAAGAGTTCGTACTTTTGGGACGGAAATACGAATAAAGGATTGGATATTATATGAGAAAAACGTTTATTATCGTTATAATTATCGCCTTGGGAATTAGTTTATATTCGAAAAACGAGAACTCGAATAATTCAAAAGACAGGTATATTATCAAACTTAACAAATGAAAATGCGGAATCAACCGATGCAGCTGAATACAGGGGATTTAACGCAGATGGGTATTATGTGCCGGTTGACACAATTGAATATGAGAATTTAATCGTTACGAGTATTTTGATTGCAGTTACGGAAGAAACGGATAGCTTGGAAAATGGCAAAATAAAATATATTGAATTGGAGCTTCATGATAAATCAACAGATAAAGTTGAAACTATAAAAGCGAAAGATTTCAATCTGAAAGATAAAAAGATATTTCTTCTGTTTATTACCAAAATTGGAAAAATTACTTTCAACGGACAGTTCTTAGGGAAACATGGACCTGCTTTTGAAAATGTGGATGATAATCAAAAAATAATGGTTTTGAATGGAACCTTTTCTATAAATGGAAAATGCGAAAAGCAAACAAAGTTCACGTTTTTTGGGGGTGATTAAAAGAAATACACTTCATTTGAAAAACAAATAAACGAATAATAAAACAAAAACATAGCCTAAAACACTGGACATGTTCACTGACTGCATTCAATTTATCACTAAGCAACAATGAACGCACCTTAAAATAGTAAATGCTATAACATAGATTATTGCTTCTTCCAAAAAGTCCACTATGCTCCCGCGATTGTATCGCGTGGGAAGACGAATAAAAAAAATGAAATAAATAGTATGAGTCATGAATGCCACATGATATAATCGTGCGGTAGCATGAGTATGAAAAACTAACATATTATCACTATGAAAATATAATCTGACAATCCTACTATTCTTCCTGACTTTACAACTGCAAGCTCAATTAATTACCGGAAAAGTGATTGATTTGTCGAGTGGAAAGTCATTGGAATACGTGAATCTGTGAGTTATTGATACCCCTTTAGGTAGCACCACCAATGAAAAAGGAGAATTCAGTTTAGATGTGAAAGGGTATGAAACAGAATCAAGGGAGTGTTTATTACCGATGGGGCATTGAATCGAAATGGTCGGGGGAAGAAGGCTTGAGTCCAAGCTTCTACTTAACAGTTCAGGAATAAAGAAGTAAACATAGACTGATACATCGAACATGGTCGGAATGACTAAACATAAAGTAAACACAAGAGTATAAATGAAAACAAGAAATTAAATATCAAAAATATGAAACTGATTTTAGCAATCTTATTATTGTCGATAATGCAAATTACCAATCTGTTTTCGGAAGAATATAGCAAGGGAAAATATTATACAACTAGTGAAGAAAAAATCGAAGGATTAATATCTCTTGAGAGAACAAGACTATCTGCCATTTATTTTAAACCATGTTTACTTAAATTTAAGAAAGACAATGAATCTAAAATAATAAAAT
>CAIYOZ010000073.1 GCA_903927945.1 uncultured Bacteroidales bacterium
GTCTTATCGTATTCAACGCAGAAGTACTATTGTGGAGGTTTATCGTCCATCCAAACAGGCCGACACTGTTCTTTACTACCCTATACAAGGGAAATTACCAATATTAAATTCAGGGACGGCAAATAGGACACATGGCACAATAAGCAAATATCCTTTATGGGACAGAGATCAAACGGCATTGCTATCAGCAAAAAGCACTCTTGATATCGGAAATGTTTACGTATACACCCGGTACATGATGGAGGTATTTCTTTGCGAATCTATGTCGTATTCAGACTTCTTTAATGACAAATATACGGCAGGTGATGTGGATTATTCCGACAATGCCATTTCCATTGGTCTTCCAAGCGAGGTCAATCGAAACATGCGCCGTCAACGCTACATCTCAAACATCCGCTACTCGGAATTGTACCTTGAGAATACCCAGGTCAATGGCTTATCAACCTGCTACGGGGCAAAGTATGATGAAATTCCGCAGAAATTTGGCAACATCAATGCAGCATCCGAAGTGGGGGACATTCTACGAATTATCCAACGGGAAAAATGTACTTCAATCTATATCGGCAAAGTAGGATTCAAGCAAACTCCCGGGCAGGACGATGTGGTATCGGTCAGCGAGAGTGTCATCGGGACTAAATATTTCCATCCGGAGGGATACGGTACAGTGTTCTCTGAATCAGTAGTTGACTCGCTTAACTATACCTACTTTTATGATATTTACAATGCGTGTGAATGCCGGTGGTCAAATAACGGAGTACGGCAGATTGTAGGTAAGGACAGCGAAACGGGATGGGATTTCGGATATAAGACCTATTTCCGTCAGAAGTCGGAAGCATTGCTTGCATCGGGAATAGAGAATGTGAACGTGTACAGTGCTTATGAAAAAGAGTTCGAGAACCTGATTATCACCTTCGTAGACCGGGTAAATCCCTTGAATAACGAAACGATCATGTTCCACGAACCCAATAATTCATGGATCGGTGCATTTTCATGGATCCCGGAAGGCTATGGTGCAATCGGTAATGTTCTAACTGGTTGCTTACTCGGGGTGATCTATAAACACAACGCCAATGAGATCAGGAATTTCTTTTATGGGGTTCAGTACGATTCTATCCTCGAAGTGGTAGGACATGGCAAAATAAGTGAGGATGGTAAATACATGGTTGTGATCTTCGATTCGTTGGAGATTCACACTAATTCGCCTAACTGGTCAGCGCCGAATACCGGTGACGTTTCGGTCAAAGTGAATAACGCACTGATGCAAAGCCGTATCAAGGGTGCCCAGTTTGTTGACAGAGAAGGGGTGAAAGTAGCTACCTTTGGGAAAGATATGATGACTTCGGGCGTGGAGAAACTATTCGACCTGTATAACTGTCAGGATTTGAGGGGTGAGGCAATTAAGGTAAGACTGCAGAACACCGATACGACAGAGGTGGTCGTATTGGGATTAAATATTAACATGCAAATATCAGAGTAATATGGAAGAAGTTATCAGTTTACTTCCCACGGTGATGAAACTCGTTGAGGGGGTGAATGCCCAACAGGCTTCTGAACAAGAGGCGCAAAAAATAGCCGAACAAAAATTAAC
>CAIYOZ010000074.1 GCA_903927945.1 uncultured Bacteroidales bacterium
ACCGACTACCGACTATAAACTACCAACTAAAGAAATGTCCGGCAAATTAATCATATTCTCAGCTCCCTCCGGAGCAGGTAAAAGTACTATCGTTCATCACATACTGGGTTGTGGATTCAATATGGAATTCTCTGTATCTGCTACCAGTCGTCCTCCCAGAGGTAATGAAGTGGACGGCGTAGATTATTATTTTCTGACCACGGAAGAGTTTCGTTCAAAGATCCGTCACAATGAATTCCTGGAATACGAAGAAGTATATCCGGGTTCTTTTTATGGTACGCTACGTAGCGAGGTTGACCGTATTACAAGTACCGGAAAAAACGTCATCTTTGATATTGATGTCTTGGGTGGTTTAAATATCAAAAAGCAATATGAGGATCGGGCATCGGCATTGTTTATTGCTCCACCAAGCATGGAAGTACTACATCAACGATTGATAAACCGGGGAACCGATACTCCTGAAATGATTGCCAAGCGAATTGGTAAAGCAGAATATGAACTGAGTTTTGCCCCACAGTTCGATAAAGTGATCGTAAATGATACTCTCGAGGTAGCTGAAAAGGAAGCTGAAAAGATAATTCGTGAATTCCTAAGCAAATAATCAGGCATATATAAGATGGAACAGCCACAACAGGATAATAATCTTCCAAAAAAGCGTATCGGCATCTATTCCGGGTCGTTCAACCCCATACATCTTGGGCATCAAAAGCTGGCTGAATACCTGATTGACAATCAACTTGTTGATGAAGTTTGGTTTGTGGTGTCACCCTGTAATCCTTTAAAGAAAAAAGAAGAGCTCATTGATGAATATCTCCGGTTGGATATGTTGATGCTGGCCATTCATAAACGGGAACATTTCAAAGCTTCCGATATAGAATTTACCATGCCGGTTCCTTCTTATTCCATTGATACGCTGCACGAATTGACGATTCTTTATCCTGATTTTCAGTTTGTTTTACTGATAGGAAGCGATAATGCACTGGTCTTTGACCAGTGGAAGAATTATACACAGTTATTGAATGAATACCCTATCCTGGTATATCCCCGCCATGGGTATGATTTTGAGTTAGTTTCAGGCATCTATCCTCAAATGCAATTGCTTGATAGTCCTTATTTCGATATTTCTTCCACCCAAATACGCCATTCCATCGCACAAAAAAAGGATGTAAGCCAATGGTTACATCCTTCTGTTTATCAATTTATTATTGAGAACAATCTCTACCAGTAGTTTACAGGAATGGATTATTTTTTCTCTCGAATCCAATAGAAGTATTTGGTCCGTGACCACTGTATACTACGGTGGAATCGGGAAGAGGGAGTAGCTTTTTTGTGATGGAATTTATTAAAGTGGCATAATCACCTCCCTGCAAGTCTGTTCTGCCTATTGAACCTCTGAACAACACATCCCCGGCAAATAAAACACCCTCTTTTTCAGAATAAAAGGCCATACTACCTGGTGAATGACCCGGAACGTGCAAGGCAAGAAGTGTTGTATTGCCGAATTTTAGTTCTTGATTATCAACAATGTATTCCCCAATCGGTTGTGCTTCTTCAGCCGTTTTAACTCCAAACGATAGCGTCTTAGCCATTACATTTTCAAGCAGGAATTCATCCTCTTTGCCTGCTTCAGGCTTGATTCCATAGGTATTATATAGAAATTTGTTCCCGAACTGATGGTCGAAATGCAGGTGTGTGTTCAATACCCGTTTCAATGTCAATTTATGATCGTCTATGTAGTCTTTCAATGTCCGTTTTTCCGTATCCGTCAGGCACCCGGCATCAATAACTGCAGCCTCGTTTGTTTCATCATAAACCAAAAAGGTATTTTCCTGTATCGGATTGAATGTGAATGTCTTTACTGTCATCTTTATTTGGTTGATTGGTTAATTAGTTAATTGGTTGATTGGTTGATTGATTGGTTACTTGGTTGATTTAATTGATTAAGTTGAGTAATTGATGGAATGGTCAGTTAATTACCTACCAACTACCTACCTACTTCCTACTACCGACTTCCGACTACCAACTACCAACTTACAAAGGAACATACACCGCTTTCTTTGTCTCAAAGTACTCTTCTTTAAAGAAATCGCTGACCTCATAGAGTTCTGCTACATTCTTAAAGGGCATCATTTCATGTTGTAATTCACCGCCTTTCAGGCATATCAACCCGTTGGGGAGTGCATTGATCTGTTTTTTACTGATATTCTTTTTAACCAACGTCACCAGTTCTCCGAGGGGCATGACAGCACGGCTCACTACGAAATCAAATTTTCCTTTTTCTTCCTGAACCCGCAGATGCTTTAACGTGATGTTTTTTAAGCCGATAGCAGTAGCTACTTCGGTACCCACTTTAATCTTTTTGCCGATGGAATCAATCAAAACAAAGGATGCTTCAGGGAAAAGGATTGCCAGTGGTATTCCGGGAAAACCGCCTCCGGTGCCTACATCCAATACCGTAGTCCCGGGCTGGAATCGTATGATCTCTGCAATGGCCAGTGAATGCAATATATGATGTTCATACAGGTTTTCAATGTCTTTGCGTGAAATGACATTGATTTTTTCGTTCCAGTCAATATAAAGTGGATATAATGCCTCAAATTGAGACTTTTGCTTCGCAGTCAGGTTTGGGAAATATTTTAATATCAGATGCATATCATTTATTTTGGGTGCAAAGTTACTCGTTTTTTTCCTTAAAATAAAATGTATTCCTTCCTTGTTGAGCTATATTGTTGTAATACAATGTACTTAGTACAGCCGATCTGATTAATAAAACAAGTTTATAAGGGTTCTTTTAGCTATTTCTTTTCTTTTTATTATCTTTGCGCTCTCTTTGAAAGTTTTTTACCCGATCACAACTGAATTATTCGTTTAGTTTTCAGGTAATTATTGATAATCTGCTACGAAAAAAACTACATTATAACTAAAAATAGATTTATGAAAGCTTATGTTTTTCCCGGACAGGGAGCTCAATTTGTTGGAATGGGCAAAGATTTATACGATCAATCCCCATTAGCAAAAGAATATTTCGAAAAGGCTAATACAATTCTTGGTTTTCGCATTACCGACCTGATGTTTGAAGGTACTCCCGAAGATTTAAGGCAAACAAAAGTAACTCAACCTGCCATTTTCCTTCATTCGGTGATTTCTGCCCTGGTCATGGGTGATGATTTCAAACCCGATATGGTGGCCGGTCACTCCTTGGGTGAATTCTCCGCCCTGGTGGCCTCGAAAGCCCTTACCTTTGAAGATGGTCTGGTGTTGGTTTCAAAACGCGCTATGGCCATGCAAAAAGCCTGTGAGGCAGAAGAATCAACTATGGCAGCTATCCTTGGATTAAGCGACGAAATAGTAGAGGAAGTCTGTGATTCTATCAAAGATGCCGTGGTAGTTCCTGCCAATTATAACTGCCCGGGACAAATTGTAATCTCCGGATCGATTGAAGGTATCGACCGGGCTTGTGAATTGCTCAAGGAAAAAGGCGCTAAACGTGCCTTGAAACTCAGTGTCGGTGGTGCTTTCCATTCACCGTTGATGCAACCTGCGGCTGAAGAACTTCAGGCAGCCATTAAAGAAACGACTATTAGTGCACCCGTTTGTCCGGTTTATCAGAATGTAAATGCCTATCCGCAAACCGATCCTGCTGCCATCAAGGAAAACCTGATTGCACAATTAACAGCTCCTGTACGTTGGACTCAAACCGTGAAGAACATGGTAACCGATGGTGCCACAGAGTTTTTCGAACTCGGACCGGGTGAAGTATTGAAAGGACTGATTAAGAAAATTAATCCGGTAACTGTCTAAAAACGATGCGTAATTCATAGTGCATTATCCATAATTAGGATGCAAAGATTCATTTTCTTTGCATCCTTTTTTCTAAAATGCACACGGATACCTTTTTGATAGAGTTTTTTTCGTACTTTTGCTTTCTTTTTCTATTGAAAACAGAAGTAGTCATATTAATTCAATTCCTTACACTTTGTACTTTTATTCCTTTTGAATGTTTAATTCGAATGTTACACATCAATCAGGCATGAAATCTGCATTGTGAATTATAAATTATATTAAGTATGTTCAGAACAAACAATTGCGGAGAACTCCGTTTTACGAATGTAGGAAAGAATATAACGTTGGCAGGGTGGGTACAACGCACCCGTAAGATGGGAGGTATGACCTTTGTGGATATCCGCGACAGATACGGCATTACTCAACTGGTATTCAATCAGGATGTCAATGCCGGATTGTTTGAAATGGCCAATACGCTGGGACGTGAATATGTGATTCAGGTGACTGGTGAAGTGGCCGAACGCAGCAATAAGAATGCAAATATGGAAACCGGTGATATAGAAATCCTTGTTTCTGAAATGAATATCCTCAACGAATCGAAAACACCACCCTTTACCATCGAGGACAACACGGATGGGGGTGACGATATCCGCATGAAATACCGGTATCTCGATCTTCGTCGTACTTCAGTGCGTCAGAATCTTGAACTGCGTCATCGCATGGCTTTCGAGACCCGCCGTTACCTGGACCAGTTGAACTTCATGGAAGTGGAAACACCCGTATTGATTGGATCAACTCCCGAAGGCGCCCGTGATTTCGTAGTACCATCGAGGATGAATCCGGGTGAGTTCTATGCACTTCCACAATCGCCCCAGTTGTTCAAGCAATTGTTGATGGTATCCGGTTTTGATCGTTACTTCCAGATTGTCAAGTGTTTCCGTGACGAGGACCTTCGTGCTGACCGTCAGCCTGAGTTTACCCAGATCGATTGCGAAATGTCGTTTGTCGATCAGGAAGACGTGCTTCAGATTTTCGAAGGCATGACGAAACATTTGTTCAAATTTGTCAAGAATATCAGTTTCGAGGATACATTTCCCCGCATGACCTGGCACGATGCCATGAAATACTACGGTTCCGACAAACCGGATATACGCTTCGAAATGAAGCTGGTAGAACTGAAAGAAGAAGTCTCGGGTCATAATTTTGTAGTTTTCGACAGCGTTCCGTACGTAGGCGGTATCTGTGCCACAGGATGTTCCATTTATACCCGTAAACAGCTCGATGAACTGACCGATTTCGTCAAACGTCCTCAGATAGGGGCAAAGGGAATGGTCTATATCCGTTGCGAAGCCGATGGAACCTATAAATCGTCTGTTGATAAATTCTATAGCAGTGATGATCTGAAAGTGATTGCCGCTAAATTCAATGCACAACCGGGGGACCTCATATTGATGTTATCAGGGGATAAACGCAAGACACAAAAGGCATTATGCGAATTACGCCTTGAAATGGGAGCCAGGATGGGTCTTCGTGACAAGGATGTCTTTGCACCTTTGTGGGTGATCGATTTCCCATTGTTTGAGTATGACGAGGAACTGCAACGTTATTTCGCTATGCATCACCCGTTTACATCTCCTAAACTGGAGGATGTTCCGTTGCTGGATACTAATCCGGGCGAGGTTCGTGCCAATGCTTACGACATGGTAGTCAATGGTGTGGAGTTGGGTGGAGGATCGATCCGTATCCACAACAGTGAGCTTCAAAACCGCATGTTCAAGTTGCTTGGCTTTACCGAAGAGAAGGCACAGGCCCAGTTTGGCTTCCTGATGAGCGCCTTCCAGTACGGAGCACCGCCTCACGGAGGACTGGCTTTCGGGTTGGATCGTTTTGTTTCCTTGTTTGCCGGCCTCGACAGTATCCGTGACTGCATTGCATTCCCAAAAAATAACTCCGGTCGTGATGTCATGATCGATGCACCATCCGTCATTGATCAAACACAGTTGGATGAATTAAACCTGGTGATTGATATCAAAGAGAAAAAAGCATAAACCAATCGGATTATTCATAATCAACTATATTTATAAAAGAGTCACTAAGCTTACGGGTTTAGTGGCTTTTTTGTTTTCAGGATTGAGCGGCTTAAATCAATGCTAAAAGAGGGGTCTCCGATTTCCAATAAATACTATTATACATAATGTAAATTATAGGGCTTTTAGTCTGATTCTTTTTAATCCCTGAGAATCGCATGATTTACGGTTCATCGGCCCATTGTTCAATCCATCGCATTCTCATAAAACTGTTTTTGCATCCTTGAAACGATTTACGAATCTTTGATCCGTTTGACATCCGGAAGTTTTTAGTGTCAGGCTGAATAATGTATGATTAAAGAATAGCACGCGGATTTCCACTGACAGTGTGGATTTACGAAGATAAGAATTTGATATTATTTTGTTTCGCTTACTGACTAATCACTTGATAGTTGAAAAAAAATGAAAAATGTATTGTAGAATTCAATCTTTTATTGTTAATTTGTATTTTTCTTTTCCAAACCTCCCTACCCTACTTTCAGTAGTGCATTTTAGTCTGATTTCCACCTTGGTTTTGATTATTCTGCAGTAAGGCATCTATAATGCTCACTCTACTCCTATTTTATAATATATCATATATGTATCTTATATATCTCTTATATATTACTTATATATCTTATAGCATAAATACGTTATTATAAATATAGATTATACAATTAATAAATAAATTAATTATATCTTTGTATTAAATATAGGCATAGTTTAGAACATAGTTGGGTATTAAACCGGTTCAAATCTGTTGCTTAACCAAGGAATGTTTAACTGATCATTAAAATTTAAGACTATGGCATTTTCAAAAAGTATTATGCAACTTGAAGGTTCACTGGCCAATGTGAGCATCTACAAGCGACAGGACAGCGAACGGGTGATTGTGCGCTCGAAAGGTGGGCCTACCAAAAAACAGATTAAAACGAAGCCCGAGTTTGAAAAATTGAGGCAAAATAACAGCGAGTGGTCCGGATGTGCGAAAATGGGACGCCAGATACGAGTTTCATTCAGGGCCATGAACCGCCTGGAGGATTATCCGGTAACGGGTGCCTTGAACAGCATCTGCAAACAAATTCAGAAAATGGATACCGCCCATGAACAGGGACGACGCTCTATCCACCTCTCGCAATACAAGGAAATGCTGCTGGGCTTCTCCTTTTCGCGCAAACAGGTACTGGAAAGCGTACTCCGCGTGCCCGTGGAAACGACACTGGACCGGATAACGGGTGAAGCCCGCATCATGATTCCGGAGCTGAACACAGATATGTACCTGTATAACTTCCGGAACCTCCCCTATTACAGGATCATAGCCAACCTGAGCGGGGTGTGCGACATGATGATACCTACCGATGGGAGTGCCTATAAAGCACCCTACTACAGCTACTGCGACCCCGAGAAAGGAGTTTATGAATCGGAATGGATACCCACCCTGGGCGTGCAACCGGCTTTGGACATCACCTTGCAATATCCGATGGAAGAAAACCCGGTCCCTGACGAAGTGACTATGCTGCTGTGCATTGGCATTGAAATTGGGAAAATGGGCGTTGGAAATATTCCTACGGCAGTGAAATATGCAGGCAGCGGGAAGATTGTGAGAGTGGGGTGATTGGTTAATCAGTTAATTAGTTCAATAGTTAATTGGTTCATTAGTTGAGCAATATAACCTGATATTTTTATGAGGGTAATCCCCTTCCCTCTTGAAAACCGCCTTAACTTTAGAGTTGAGGTGGTTTTATTTTAGATTGTTTATAATTTAGTTCTAAATATGTTAAAGAGATTAGTATTTTTTGTATGTTTGTATTCGAATAAAATCATATATGACAATATGAAAAACAAGAATGGAATGAAAAAGCATAGTAAGGTTAATGAGACTACAAATGTTACAAGAACAATACATAGCACTGTAGGAGATAAATTGTCATGTGATATTTATATGAAAACTGATGTTTAAAAATGATGGATTAAAATAATAAACTAACCCTATGAGACGACAAGATCGTGAAATAATTCACGCAGAAGTTATAGATATTTTACAAAAAGGAGAATATGGTGTGCTTTCAATGTGCACTCCCACGAATGAAGGATACGGGGTTCCTTTGAATTACGCGTATCATAAGGAGAATGTATATTTCCATGGGGCTAAAGAGGGTTCTAAACTGAACTATTTGAGAAATAACAACAAAGTATCCTTTTGTGTGGTTGGAAAAACAAAGCTATTGCCTTCTGTGTTTGGAACGTTGTATGAAAGTGTAATAGTAAGTGGAAGTGCAACAGAAGTGGAAGGTGCCGAAAAACGTGAAGCGCTGCAGCAACTGATTGAAAAGTATTCGGGTGACTATGTTCCGGAGGGGAATGAATACATTGAAAAAATGTACGATAGGGTGATGGTCATAAAGCTTACCGTAGAAACAATTACAGGAAAGGCAAGAAAACAATAATTGAGTATTTATATTTTTGCCAAAGGTTCATGTTGAGTTAGATCGTTTTTCAGGTATTTTAAAATCAACTGCTAATCATTCTAGTCATGGAAAGGTATCTGAATCTGAGCGGAATCTCTCCCATTGTATTTTATGAAATTGCAGAGACCAGCATTACCGTTTGGTATTTGGATTCCAAAAGGACATATACTTATAGTTACCGGAAAGCCGGAAGAGAGCATGTAGAGGTCCTGAAAGTACTGGCACGAAGTGGTTTGGGGTTAAGCACCTTTATCAATAGAAATGTAAGAAGCTTGTACGATTAAAATAGGTGTTATCCTAAATAAATAATCTCCTGTATGGTTTGATCCTTACAGGAGATTGTTATTTCAGTAAAGCCGGTAAAAGGCAATACTTATTTATCTCTTTGTTTGCTTTCCAACGGAAGGATACCACCGGCCATTTCACCGATGATATTGACCAGTTCGGTGCCTGTGGGGATCACGATCTTGGCATTCTTAGAAAGCGATACTTCCACGGCTTCCAGCTTGCGTAACAGCTGGGCATTGCCGATAAAGTACTTATTGGCAGCATCATTTACCAGGCGGATAGCCTCGGCATCACCTTCGGCAAGCAGGATCTTCGATTGCTTGGAACCTTCAGCTTCCTTGATCTTGGCACGTTTGATACCATCGGCTACAGTCTCGGCAGCCGTAGCAGAATCGATGGCGGCTATCTTTTCATTCTCCGCCTTCACTACTTTATTCATGGTTTCCTGCACATCCTTGGGAGGATCGATTTCTTTGAGCTCGGTACGTACTATCTCAATGCCCCAGTTTTCAGTCTCATGATGCAGGGTATTGTAGAGTTCCGCATTGATCTTCCCACGTTCGCTGTTGGCAGATTTAAGTGTCAGGGTGCCAATGATGTTACGTAGTGTAGTACGTGCCAGATTCACAATCTGGTACCTGTAATTGTTGACATTGTAGATAGCACCCTTCACGCTCTCTTCCTCCGCTTTGACACGGAAGTAAACCTGGGCATCGACACTGGCATTAAGGTTGTCGTTGGTAATGATTTCCTGCGGATCGGCATTCACCATTTGCTCCGTGACATTGACAATGTACATTTTATCGATTACCGGTATAATCCAGTGAAAACCAGGCATGGCAAATTTAAGGTATTTACCAAGCCTTTCAATCAATCCCCGTTCGGTGGGCCGGATAATCTTAATTCCGGTCAGAAAAAAGAGGAAGACAATAATTCCTACATACAAATAGATCATAATAATTTCCTTTCTTTAAATGAATGATGATACTAACTTATTTAATAAACGAAAATATAACATGGTAA
>CAIYOZ010000075.1 GCA_903927945.1 uncultured Bacteroidales bacterium
GGATAAAGTGATAATTTGAAAAACTCCTTATCAAAACAATTCTTGTTTTGATAAGGAGTTATCGGGTTATTGATTATTTACAAACTGAACTAACTACCACATAGATGCCGGGTAGGTAATGTCAATGGCTCGTTTCGGGCATTCCATCCAGCAGATACCGCAATGCCAGCACTCTTCATTATAAGTAGCTTTAGGCATTTCGGTTTCTTTATCTATGGTAAAAACATCCATCGGGCATAAATCGTAGCATCTTTTGCAACCAATACATTTTTTGTAATCAATTTTCGCGGGCATTTTATCTTTCCTCCTTATGAGAACCAGCTAATGTCATTTGACCTTGCTTTTTCCAATCGAGTGTTATTTTACCATTTACCAGTTTCTGATGTAAAAGCATACCTTCGTATTTGGGATCTTTGTCAGGATAATCCAGCCTGATTTGAAAGTCACGGGATTCTTTGCGTTCCAGACAGGCCAACATATGTAACTCGGCAACATCAAACAGGTTTCTAACTTCAAGACACCTGGTCAGGAAATGCGGGTTATTGGCCGTTAATTTAGGCAGGAACTCTCTTTTCAAGGAAGCCAACCTTCTGAGTCCTTCGCGGATTTTACCCTCTGCTCTAAAGGTACCTACGTAACGATTACAGGCGTAGCGGATGGCACACTCAAGCTCCATAGGCGGTGTTCCATCTTTCACAGATAAAGGAGCCAAAACGGTTTCTTTGATGCTTTGTACCTGCGCTTCATCAATGATTGGCTCTGCAGCTTGTTTAATATAAGAGGAAATACTGTCTCCCACCAGGAATCCGGAAACGGCTGCATTAGCAACATCATGTTGGCCGGCCACGCTATCACCGATGACATACAAGCCCTTTAAAGTGGTCTTGAAATCCATATCTCCGAGAAGACCGGGCGGTACATGCAACTGGTTGGGTCTATCATCCATCAATTCATACCAGTGATGCCTGGGATTAAACCCTCTGTCCTGCGCGGCCTTAAGCGAAATCATTCTCTCATCAACATAAGCGATTTCGACTCTCTTCTGAAAGTCATCGCCTATGTTTTCAATAGTGACATAAATCGGGGTTTTACCCTGGCGCTCCAGGTCAGCCCGGTCTCTACCGCACATAGGTTCGCCATCCCAGGTAAACTGGTTACCAGAAACGCCTTCATTGTTGCGGTTACCCTGTGAAAGGGTCAAGTCATCACGATAACGGTATCCTCTTTCGGTCTGCTCAAAATTGGCCATTTCAGCCCCGGCGCGAAAACCCATGGCCCAGCCATCGCCGGATACAGAAGCGGGACACCAGTGAAATCTGAATTTGTACTTCCAGGGAACAGGGGTCTCAGGGTCGTAAATACGAGAGCAGGCAGCAGTGGCGATAATAGTAGCTTTGGCCCTGATTACTGTGAATGCACCGGTTCGGGTATCCACTGCAGTAGCGCCTACCACAGTGCCATTATGGGTCAGCAGATCAGTGATCATTGTCCTGTTGAGGACGTTAACCCCTCTCTTTTTAACGCCTGCGGCCATTTCCGGTTTGCAATACATCCAGTGAATACGCAGGAAAGGATACTGTCTAACTGATTTGATAGGGCGGATTTTGCCGTCATACCATTTCATGTTAACGCCCAACTTTTCCAGTTCCTCTACTCCCCACTGACCATTGGCGTAGAGCCTGTACAGTCGGTTGGGGTCAGCAAATTTACCACCAAAATACCAGGCGCTTTCCCAGCCTAATTCCTTCCAGATTTCTACAAATTCGTCTACCGTCATACCGCGAGGGAAAGCCCCACCGTAGTGATCCATTCCCTGCCCGGCACTACCACTTCGATCAACCTTTGACTTCTCAACCAGGGTAACACTTAAGCCGTGCTCAGCTGCTTTAGCAGCGGCCGGACAGCCAGCCACCCCTCCTCCAATTACCAGGACATCGGTATCAATAACGTTATTGGCTAACCTATCTAAAGTCATTACTGTCTCCTTACTTTTTCTTCTTTTGCATAGTTGGGTAGGTGTTCCGCATATTCAAATCTTTTGCGGCTGAATCGGCATATCCCAGGAGTTGGCAAGTTTTTTCTTGTTCCGCCAATTCAAGTTTCCGTTTTGCTATGCACTCATCTTCAAAGGCATCATCACGGAAACGAATGTCCTTCCCGAATTCAGGAAGAACTTCCCAGGCTGCGTCGATATAACTAAGATCCTTCTTCTCAGCTCGTTCTTTGATCATTTTCCACAAAGGGAACTCAAATTTCTCCTCATAATGTTCATCAGCCGTAGATTTTACCACTTGATAGTCCCTCCCATATTAATTTCTATATATAAATTCGGCCTATAGCAATTTAAACAACACAAAACAATAGCATTGCCTTTTGCTTTGATATATACGGATAACTTATTATACAAAATATTTTGAGATTTACATAGTATTCTTAAGAATGATATAAGGTTTATCAATTGTATTACAAAATATTTCTGAAATTGGTTTGGAATATCGGGTCATTTAGAAATGTGTCTTTTAAGTTGCCGGAACCGAGAATAGGTATTTTTAAACAGGTCTTCTTAATTTCATTACTGAGTGGATACAGAAGGTTTAGGCTAAAAATGAATGTATGAATAAATACTTGAGAAAATGTATAATTAATCCCTAAGCATTAAAATTGAAGCCCGTGGCTGTAAACTATCTAATCTAATGACGTATATACATTGATAAGATAATTTTTTATAATTCAATCAAACTAGGGTCTATTAGCTATTAGTAGTTTGGCTATAGTAGCATGCGTTCAAAATAACAAGCAATAAAAATTGATATATCAAAATATTTACGTGGAGGAACTCAAATGGTTGATTATACCTCGAGTGAGCATTACGAAGAGAAATTTGAATTTCCGCTATGGAAGCTGATCCAGCAAAGAGCCAAAGAAAAAGA
>CAIYOZ010000076.1 GCA_903927945.1 uncultured Bacteroidales bacterium
GGTCTCAATTGACGGTTGCTTTAGCTGCCGGATGAAAGTATAGAAACATGATGGGCTTTAGCCAAAATAATAAATACATTTGGCTAAAGCCAATTCTAATAGTCCAATTTCATCAGTCCCATAAATGGGACGGCAATTGAGAAAGAGTGCCATAATCGGCCTAACATAACCCTAGCTTAAGTAGTCAATATCTATAGTTAATATCCCTTTTCTTCGACCGGCTTTCCTCCTGCCTTTGAAGTGCCTTAGTCTTTAGACGTTACATAGATGTTACATACATATTACATACACATTACATATACATCACATACTTATTTAGGTATGTAACATCTATGTAACATCTATGTAGCTACAATACAATGAGAATATCATTTATAAAGCGGAAGGTATTACTAAGGCAGGAGGAAAGCCGGAAGCAGGTAGTTCAACAGACCCATTGAATTAATAAATACAGGCATAAAACAGTTCAAATAATATCTTCCACAACATATCCGGGCAAAAACCAAACAAAAAAGGAAGCTGTAGTGCTACTGCTTCCTTTTTAAAATCAATAGTATTGGGACTATTCTTTAATAATTTTCAATGTAATGCATCTTCCATTGATCAGATTGAGATTCACCATGTAGAAACCGGCAGGAAGTTCAGTTACAGGTATGGAAGTTACCTTTCCGGGTATCCTTTTCAATATCTGCCCGGAAACATTCACAACATCGACTGACTTCAAGAGGTCGTTGTTCATGATCTCAACTGATTGGTCAATCCGGTTCGATTTGAGGGAGGGCAGATTTTCAGTTCCTGACGTCATTCCTGTACTGATATCCGAAATAGTCAGGCTGCTTTTGGTACTTAATGCTCCAAATTCAGAGACAGCTGTCACTTCATACGACCCGTTGGCAGCCGTTACAGAAGGTGAGGTTGTAAATGTGCTGGTCAGTCCGTTTTTTACAACGAGATAACATACGGCGCCATCCACGGCATCCCAACTCAGGGTTCCGCTGTTTATCACCAGGTTAGTGGGAGAAGCTGTAGTCTGTGGTTTTACGGTTGCATCCCAGGAATCCGAGCCGCTTAATACATTGGACAAGGAATACGACGCAGCGTCGGTAGCACTCAGTACGGCAGTGGGACTGCTTCCGCTGACAAGGGTTACGCCGTCAGTAGCAGTATATGAAAAGGACGTATTTCTTGCTGATAAATTGACCGGGTTATTAGCCGCATTGACGGTTCCAAATTCAGCGAACAAGGCCGGGATGGTACTCATGCTTATCCAGCCTGCTGAGGCTGCCAGGATATTCATTTTTGTATTGATATATACGGCACGGGGCGAATTTTGCCATGGACGGCCGATATCATAAACACCGTCCTGTGAACTGGCACCATCAATTGTACAATTGTTGAACACATACCCGTACGTATTTCCTGTGGCAGTGGAAGGAGCACATACAACATCGGCAGTGGAACGATCCTGCATGTACAACAGGCAATTGTCGAAGAAACAAGCACCGTTACCGAAGATAAAATCGACCGAGCCACGAATATCGCAATTCAGGTAGTACTGGCGGTCCGCCCCAACATTTGCCGTCAGGTGGGTGTCCTGATATCCGGTTAGTTTTACATTTTTGAACACATCCTTATCTCCATATACTTTGAGTGCCACTGCCTGCCCTATAGTCAACCCTGCTGTGTTTTGAACAGTAATGTTTTCACAATACAGGTTATCCGACAGAATCTCGAAAGTCTGACACGTTGAGGTTGTATATGAACCTAATCCACTGTAATGGCTCCCGGTTATGATTACACCATCACGGCTTTGTCCAATCAGGCTGACATTATTCTTGGTAATAGCAAGTGTAGGATATTCATTATAGGTGCCATTCTTAACAAAAATCAGAAACGTGGAAGCATTATTCAACGGTACGGCGTCGAACGCTGACTGAATGGTAGTTCCATTACCCGAACCGTCCTGAGCGACTACGAAATCGAATAATTTAGGGGTAACGGCCGGTTTGACCTTGGTGGTAAATGTCAATGAAAAGGCACTGCACGGATTATCGAATAAATCGAGGAAGGCTCCGGCGGGTACATTGAGGGTGTACGTAGTTGAATACTTCAGATTGGCATACGGCAATGTGATATTTTTACCGATCACCCCGGGAGTGAGGTTAACACCGTTCAGTGTTATATTTCCACTGCCATTCACGATATTCTCGCTGAAGGCCAGTTTTAAGGAACCGTTTATGGGAATACCGGTAGCAGAAGCAGCAGGAACAGTAGAGATCACACTTGGGTTCAGGCCATCATCCACCGGACCATTATTGGCAAAAGCATATACATCCATCGTATAAAACCACAGATTTGAGCTGTTATACATCAATCGCAAGGTAGTGGGGACAGATGATTGGGCAGCGGCCGTTTTGATCAGGTTCTTATCGTTTGTACCCAGGATAAAGGTTTCAATCGTATTCCAGGTAGTTCCATCAGACGCCAGTTTTTGAATGTAATATTCCTGCGGAACGGTTCCACCACCCGATTGAATGTAAAAGCTCAGTTCACCCACCGAAGGGAGGGTTGGCAACAGAACAAAATTGGTTTTGAAAGCGTAAGTATAAGGTGAAGAACTACGAGCTCCTGCACTTGCCACGCCGTCAAAACTAATGGTATACATGTTGATGGTTTCAGGTACCGTACCTGCACTGGTAGTCGGTACTGAAGTGACATCCGGGGTGAAGTTGAACAGTTCGTTTCCTTTTCCATCCACTTCAGTATGAAAGGTAACGGTGGTGCCTGCATAAGAATTTCCTGACAGATCGGTGATGGCATTTGAAGGAATAGTCACTGTATAATCAGTATCGTAGGCAAGTCCGCTGTAATTAATATAGAGCAGGTTGTTGTTGGAAGCCGAGACAGCCGCCGTAATCGTTTTTGTCCCCAGGGTGATCATGGCAGTACCTGCCATACAAGGTTCGCTCATGACCAGCGAGATGAATCCATTTACCGGAAGCGTCGACCCATTGGAAATAGTCATTTTCGTGAGTGTCGGGGCAATCGTATCTGGAGTTTTATACGTAGCAGTAGTAGATGAGCCAGTGGGTGTACCTGCCGCGTTTTTGAAGGCACCGGCAGGAATTACCAAGCCGTATGAGCTATCGGTATTCAATCCCGAATAATTGATGGTGACTGTTGCCCCATTGATCAGAATGTTCGATTCATGGATTGCAACTCCTCCCAGCGTAATATCATTTGCAGTGGCACGGGTTACATTTTCAGAAAAGACTACAAACAGGGATCCTGATGTAGGTATAGTGGCATTATTGGCAGGAGTTAATGAAGTAACTGTGGCTGGAATAGCAACTCCGGTAACATTACCCCATATTTTCAAATCTGTCAGATATGCATTCTGGGTAGCTGCCAGATTAGTAAATTTTAAGCTTACATTTGCATCATTAAGTGTCAGATTTACTACTGTTCCGGACGTTGTGCCTGCAGAAGTGCTATAAATACTTACCCAATCAGCATCAGAAGCATTCTTTTTCCACACCTGAAAACCCCTGCTTGACCCGGTAGTTGTCTCTACAAACGTAATTCTGGTTATTGATTTTAAAGGACTCAAAATAATTGACATAGTACCCGAAGTTACTTCTGTTGTTTTTGCCATTTTCAAATATCCCGGAGTTGTCACTGTTGTACTTGCACCGGAAGCATACCCGGAATTTACAACTGAAATGCCATACAAGGAATAAGTGAGTGTCTCATTTGAAATAAGTGTTGGCAGTGCCACAGAGGTGGAAGGACTAGCAGTTGAAGCTGTAAAGTTTGTCCATGCCTGAAAGTTTTCATTAACGAGCAACTGTTCAGTTTGAGCTTTAAGAATACCTATTGTCCACAAAAATAGGGCAATAAAAAGGAGTAAGCATTTTTTCATGAGAATTAGTTTTAAGAAATATCAGAATAAAAGGATTAATATAAAAAAATTAGAAATCTCAACAAATGTAGGTTAGATAAAATGAAATGGTGTGCATTTTTTACCGTATATAGTGGATAAATTCACGTAAGTATTTTAAATAAAAAAAGTACTATTCCACTAAAGGAATAATACTTTTAAAGTTTGTAAAGGATTGAATTTTAATCTTATTCTACCCTCAATAATCTTCCGGTTTGAGCATCGATAGAGACCTTAGTCGTTGGTAGTTTCAACAGGTTTTCGGGAAGTGGGATGGTAATTCCAAATTGCGGAATAAAAAATTGTTCTGTTAGAAAGGTATTCACTCCATCACCAACGGTTATGAGGGTGGATGCCGGCAAAACATAAAAGATTCCTGCCTTTGGAGCTTTAACCTTGTTATCGGCAGCTGCTTTTTTAATTTCCTGAGGTTTAATGCTGATATAATAGGGCACACCGCTCAAGTCATCCGCGCTGACAAGACCTTTCAGGGCAGATAAACGGAACAACACATCATTGTCCACAGCACTCGAAGGAGTCAGGTATAGGGTTTGTATTTGCGTTTCGATTGTTTTTTTTCCTATAAACAATTCCGTCAATTCGGTTTCAAGGGCATTCATTCCATCGAGCATTGCTTTAAAAGACTCCCCATCGGCAGGTAGTTTTTCAACATCGGCTGTCAACAGACTCAGCCGGCTTTCCCGAATCCGGTAGATCTGTTTAGCAGCACCCTCTGCCAGTTTAGATTCAGAACCGGCCATCATATATTCTTCCCCTAAAGGCAATAAAACTTCGGATCTTGAACTCTCTTTAGCGGGAGATTGAGTTGCTTTAGAATTATTGGTAATCGTTTCAGACGGAACGTTTAAACCGCAAAGGATTCCATTGGAAGTTAAAGAAATATGCAGATTACCCGCAGGGCTGATTGAAAAAGTTCTGGAAGGATCGGGAAGAGCACGAGTTAAGATATGGACACTTTTTAGTCTGTAACTTGTTTTTTCTTCCGTAATAATTTTATTAGTAGCCAGATAACGCTCTGAATAACGGTAAAACATCCCCGGCTTTTGCGTTGTTTTTTCAGTTTCAACCTGAATGCATAGCTCCGTTTTTGGAAGTGCATAGACCATGTTGGCTTCTCCTTCAGTTGTAGAGAATGGAATTTGTGACACTACCTTACTGGTTAGCACAAACAAAATGGATAATAAAAATAGTTTTTTCATTGTTTTATTGCGCGTTAGAATAATGTTATTTGCTGCGCGTTATTATTTGGAAGTTATTCATTGTTATTTTATTTAACGTTCCAAGAGACTCATTTGCAGACAATAACGCAAAGCAAATAACATCGAAGGTAAATAACGTGCAACCACTATCATTTCTTCGCTTTTGTTTTTGCGTTTGCTTTTGCCTTTACCGGTGCTTTCTTTTCTGTTTTTGCAGGAGCTGCTTTTCGACCAAATGGTTTCTTTTTGTTGGCAGCTTCGGGCTGTGCAGCAATCAGTTCAAGGCATCTCTCGAGGGTCAGTGACGTTGGGTCAGTTCCTTTCGGTATTTTATAGTTCACCTTGTCACGGGTAAAATAAGGACCAAAGCGTCCGTTCAACACCTGAATCTCGGCGTTTTCACCCAAGGTCTGAATGACACGGTTCTTTTCAACTTCCCGTTTTTCTTCAATGATCTCGATGGCACGCACGGCCGTAATGTCCATGGGGTCGTCCGTTTTCGGAAGAGAATAGAAAGTGGCATCGTGACGGATATACGGACCAAAGCGGCCAATTGCCACCGTCATAGTCTTACCTTCATATTCGCCCGCCTCACGAGGCAGTTTAAACAATTCAAGTGCATCCTCCAACGAAATACTTTCAATGGACTGGTCGCGCCGTAACGAGGCAAAAACAGGCTTTTCTTCTTCTTCTACCGTTCCGATTTGTGCTAAAGGACCGTACTTACCAATTTTCACAGATAATTGACGTCCACTTTTAGGATCAACTCCCAAAATACGTTCTCCCACCTGACGTTCGGAGTTCTTCATGGTATCCTCTACAATGGGATGGAATTTCTTGTAGAACTTATCAATGGCAACCCTCCACTTAATTTCCCCATCGGCTATGCTATCGAATTCTTTCTCCACATCAGCTGTAAAATTATAATTGAGGATATCAGGGAAATTCTCGGTGAGAAAATCAGTAACCACCGTACCAATATCCGTTGGGAAAAGTTTTGACTTTTCGGCACCTGTATTCTCGGCTTTTATCTGGTCGGTGATCTTGCCACCCTTTAGTTTAAGGACATTGAAATCGCGTTTGTCAGCCTGACGATCTCCTTTTTCAACATACAGTCTGTTTTGAATGGTTGAAATGGTTGGTGCGTAAGTAGACGGACGTCCAATGCCAAGTTCTTCCAATTTACGCACCAGACTGGCTTCAGCATAACGTGGAGGCTTTTGAGAGAATCGTTCCTGTGCAGCTATTTCGGCAGGCAACAACAATTCACCGGTTTTCATGGAAGGCAATAATGATTCATCTACAGTATCGGTTTCATCATCTGTCGATTCCAGGTACACTTTCAGAAAACCATCGAATACGATTACTTCACCGGAAGCCACAAACTGATGTTTACTCCCTGACACCTGGATATAGATAGATGTTTTTTCAAGTTCTGCATCCGACATTTGGGAAGCAATCGTTCGCTTCCATATTAATTCATACAGTCTTTTTTCCTGTGAAGTACCTTCTACGGTATGAGCGTTCATATACGATGGACGAATGGCCTCATGCGCTTCCTGGGCACCCTTGGTCTTCGTATTGAACTTACGTGTATGTACATATTTTTGACCTGCCATACTGATAATTTCTGCTTTTGAAGTACCCAATGCCAGATCGGACAAGTTCACAGAGTCAGTACGCATGTAAGTTATTTTACCGGCTTCGTAAAGACGCTGTGCCACTTGCATGGTCTGTGCGACCGAATAGCCAAGCTTACGGGCAGCTTCCTGTTGAAGGGTTGAAGTGGTAAAAGGGGGAGCAGGCGATTTCTTGCCGGGTTTGGTAATAATATTATCGATACTGAATTGGGAAAATTTGCAGGTTTCCAGGAATGCCAGGGCTTCAGCTTTGGTCGAAAAACGTTGTTGGAGTTCGGCTTTCAGTTCTACAGGCTTACCGTTACTGTCGACTGAATTGAAAATTGCACTGACACGGTATGCAGCCTCTGGCACAAACTGGTTAATTTCACGCTCCCGTTCCACGATAAGGCGAACGGCAACTGATTGCACGCGTCCTGCTGAAAGAGAGGGACGGACCTTCCGCCAAAGGATGGGTGATAGTTCAAAACCCACGATTCTGTCTAAAACCCGTCTGGCCTGTTGGGCATCTACCAGGTTGATGTCAATATCACGGGGAGTTTCGATGGCATGCAGGATAGCGTCTTTGGTTATTTCGTGGAAAACAATGCGGCGGGTATTATCTTTTTTCAGTTTCAGCTCTTCGTACAAATGCCAGGCAATGGCCTCCCCTTCCCGGTCCTCATCGGACGCGAGCCATACCGTTTCGGCATCCTTGCTTGCTTTCTTAAGTTCTGAGACTAGTTTTTTCTTATCGGTGGAAACAACATATTGAGGTTCATAATTATTTTCAAAATCAACACCCATCCCCTTTTCTGCCAAATCACGGATATGACCAAAGCTGGACATCACCTGATAATCATTCCCCAGGAACTTCTCAATGGTTTTGGCTTTAGCCGGAGATTCTACAATAACAAGATTTTTAGGCATATTTTCGTTAAGTTAAGTGTCAGTTGGTTGAAATCGGGTGCAAAATAACAAAAACAAGTAGGTACGAGCCAAATTTTCAGGCCATTATTTTTGTTTTTTAGTGAAATTGATCGAAATACAGGACATAAAAACAACTATAAAAGAGATTCAGTTCCTTTTAGTTTAAAATAATGACTAAAAAGAATCAAGTATACAATAGATTAATCACGTACGTTCTGGTTGGAGAACAGGAACAAATCGAATGAATTGAATCATTTCAGCTTTTTCAATAAAGAATATCTTTCTCAGTTTTTTAATGATATGGATTTAATTGAGAGAATATTGACACCCTGGGCAAATGGTTGTGTTGAAAAAAGATAATGATTCAGAGGATCATAGTATGTTGAAACAGGGGCATCAATAGGTGCAGTGATTTGTTTTCCACCAACATTAGCTTCTACAAGTAATCGAAATGTCTTCCCCGTTAAATCAGGATTGTTTTGTTTATTGGCCTTTACCAGGAGACAAAAACCACCTTGCTGTTGAACTAAATCCACCTCTTTTATGGATATTCCATCCTGGGATTTGCTATCTTTCATAAAGATTTTACTGACCCCATCGTTTTCAGGCGAATGGTTCTCGAAATATCCATCATTCCCATAGAAAAGCTGTTTCCAAGTCATTTCACTACTTTTATCAGGTATAACCGAAGGACACTTTTCCCTGATAAAATGTGCCAGTTTATAGGCTGCCACCAATGAGCCCTGATAAGTCATGTGCTGATTTTCATTGACCGTATTTTCAAAACAAGCAGGTGTAAACGCCTTATAGTCATAGGGTGACTGGAGGTCAAGCCAAAGAGGATGGTAGGGTGCAAAGGCTTTCGCCATATCTGCTTTACAAATCTGATAATTCTTCACGTGGCGATGATACATCGGTAAAGTTAAAAACACAAGTTGAACATGATTAACACGGCACAATTCAACTGTTTTACCAATATATTCTCTTGCTTCATTACTCATTTTATACTTTCGTCCATCATAAGCAGCGAATCCGGGTTTGTTGTATTTCAACAAAGTTGAATCTTCCAGCCCAGTGGTGAAACGGATATAACGACCCAAATACAAGCTTTTGCGCTCTTCAGGTTTAGAGTTTATCAAATCTACATTTTTATCGATCTGATCTCGATCCGTGAAAATAAAACTATGATTTCGGATACTGTTTGACCATGCAGATAAATAGTTACCGGAAGTAAAGAGAACAGGTGTCGAGCAAATCTTTTCTGCAATATCCTTCCTGGCAGAGAAACTCTTTAACTGATCGGCCAATGCTCCTCCTTTAAGTTCATGGGAATGATAATCGTTGATGGTAAAAGTCTCGACAACTGCTATTTTTGGTTTATTAACTCGGATTGCTTCCTTTAATGCAAAATAGGTATCGGTCAGTGTAGTTCCAGGTGAAGCAAGAATAAAACAAGAGGCTCCCAATGCAGTGGATAAATTTTCAGGGCTAAGTCCGGTGTAGAGATGTGAGTTGCCTACCAAGACAACGTCTACATCTTGTTTGCTGGTAAAATCGTAAAAAGCATTCCATTTCCGGCGGGTATGATCATTCGAATAATCAGGATTAAAATATCCTTTCGAGTCAGTATAATAAATTGAGCTAAGAATCAGCACAATGCATATCCCTACTCTTAAAAGCAACTGTTTCATTGTTTTTGGAGCGGCAACCGGGTTCACCATTTTTGGTTGTGTTACCGTTTTCGTGGTAGCCGATATAATTGTTTTATGCTGAACGTTCGTTATCTTTTGTTTATTCTTGGTTGCCATATTCTAAAACTGAAAATAAATAAAACTATTATCATTAAACGAACCATAAGAACCCAGGTAAATAATACTGAAGACTAATGCCAAATATACACTCCACCTCAGAATATAATGAGTGGCATAAAACCGTTGAAGTAAAATATCTCCTTTTCTTTCAGTCCAAAGTTCCAACAACATCATTCCGATAATGAGATAAAAAGAAAAGTGTAATTCAGAACTATTCAATCCATACTTATAAATGGCATCTGCACCTGAAAAACCTATATTTTGAAATACATAAAGGGCATCATGAAAATTAGGTGCTCTAAAGAATATGAGGGATACCGTCCAACAAAAAACTACCAGGATGCTTCCTAAGATTCTTTTAAATCCGGTTGATTTTTCAAGTTTAAAGATTCGGTCTAATACGATAATAAACAATCCGTTGATAGCTCCCCAAATAACGAAGTTCCAGGAAGCGCCATGCCAAAGGCCGCTCAATAGAAATACAATCATCACATTCACTATCGTGCGGTTGTATCCCTTACGGCTCCCCCCCAATGGGAAATAGACATAATCACGAAACCAGGATGAAAGGGAGATATGCCACCGGGACCAGAATTCAGAGAAAGAACCCGAGAAATAGGGTCTGCGGAAGTTCAACACCAGTTTAAATCCAAATAGACGGGCCGTGCCAATTGCTATATCGGAATATGCGGAAAAATCAAGATAGAGTTGGAAGGCGAAAAACACCGTTGCAATCACTAATGAAATGCCACTAGCGTGGTTAAGATCCTTGTAAACGCCATTTGTAAAGATGGCAATCCTATCGGCTATCAGTATCTTTTTGAACAACCCGAAAACGATCAATAACAATCCACTTCGTGTAGTTTGATAATCAAATACTTTCTTTTCACCAAACTGAGGTAACATATGAGTCGCCCGTTCAATGGGACCTGCCACCAATTGAGGAAAAAAACATACGAATGCTAAGAAGTTGACGACCTTGTTAGTGGCTTCAAATTTTCTGTTATATACATCAATCGTATAACTTAACGACTGAAATGTATAAAAACTTACTCCTACGGGAAGAATTATTTTGAGAGTCGTAAAATTAAAGTCCTTTCCCAGAAAAGAAAAAGCTTCAATAAAACTGTCCATGAAGAAATTATAATATTTAAAGAAACCCAGTATACCAAAATTAAATACCAGACTCATGATTAGCAACATCTTCCTTCGTCGGGGTTGATCATCCGGGTTATATTTCATTCCCAACCCTATAAAAAAGTCAACAAACGAACTTAATATAATCAATGAAACGAAACGCCAATCCCAAAAAGCATAAAAAATATAGCTTACAATCAGGAGGAATATATTTCGAACGGTGATATTTCTATTAAAGATAAACCAGTATAATAAGTAAACTACCGGCAGAAAAATAGCATAATTTAACGAATTAAAGAGCATAAACAGGCATTTCTAATTTACAAAATAACTTTTTGATTTTATTGTACAATACTAATCAAGTAACACAATAATTGAAAAATACATTTTAGCATTTTAAACTATTAAACTCTAAACAGTTTAAAACAAAGTCACAAAGATACTATAATAAATCAAATCAACCTTTCAATAGAATAAATCCTTTAACCAAATGCAAAAAAGGAACAAGCCGAAGCTTATTCCTTTTTTCGAAAGTATTGCATGTGAATTATTCAGCAGCAGGTGTTTCTTCCGTCACAGCAGGTGCGGCTGGAGCTTCAGCAACTACCGGAGTAGCTGGAGCAACTGTTGCAGCAACATCAGCTTTCTTGGCAGCAGTCGAACGACGGGTGCGGGCAGCTTTTTTAGTTGCTTTTTCTTTCAACATATTTTCGTTATAGTCTACCAACTCGATGATACACATTTCAGCGTTATCTCCTAAACGGAAACCTGTACGTAAAATACGGGTATATCCTCCGGGACGATTAGCAATCTTTACCGACACATTTTGAAACAGTTCAGTAACCATTTCTTTATTTTGAAGGTGACTGAATACCGTACGACGTGAATGTGTGGTATCATCTTTCGATTTAGTCAACAAGGGTTCTACATATACCTGTAAAGCTTTTGCTTTGGCAAGTGTAGTAGCAATTCTCTTATGTTGAATAAGAGAAGAAGCCATATTGGACAACATTGCCTTTCTATGAGATGTTGTACGGCCTAAGTGGTTGAATTTTTTATTGTGTCTCATCTCTTTAGTCTTTATCTAATTTATATTTGGCAATATCCATTCCGAAGGATAGATTCAAGCTCTCTAATTTCTCTTCTAACTCAGTAAGCGATTTTTTTCCAAAATTACGGAACTTTAGTAAATCGTGACGGTGATATCCGGCCAATTGACCTAATGTATCTACATCAGCAGCTTTCAAACAATTGAGTGCACGAACAGAAAGTTCGAGGTCAGTCAATTTTGTTTTCAGCAATTGACGCATGTGAAGGATTTCTTCGTCAAATTCATCGCCTGTTTCACCTTCAGTAACTTCCAGCGAAATTTTTTCGTCAGAGAATAACATGAAGTGATGAATCAGAATTTTAGCAGCTTCTTTCAATGCCTCTTTTGGATGAATAGAACCATCGGTACTAATTTCCAATACCAGTTTTTCGTAATCGGTTACTTGTTCCACGCGGTAGTTTTCAATCGAATACTTCACGTTACGTATTGGAGTAAAGATTGCATCAATCGGAATTAAACCAATTTCGGCATTTGCCGGTTTGTTGTCTTCCGAAGGCACATACCCGCGTCCTTTGTTAACGGTAATATCAATCTGGAAACTGGCTGACGGATCAAGTTGACAAATTACCAGTTTTGGATTTAGTACTTCAAATCCGGTAAAGTATTTTCCTATGTCGCCTGCTTTAAATGACGTTGCGCCTGAAACGGTGATGGTCACTTTTTCGTTTTCGATGTCTTCAACAATTTGTTTGAAACGTACTTGTTTCAGATTCAGGATGATGTTTGTAACATCATCAATTACTCCCGGGATAGTTGAATATTCGTGATCAATACCTTCTATTTTAATGGAAGTAATGGCGAAACCTTCGAGTGAAGACAACAGGATACGGCGCAAAGCATTACCTATTGTAATACCGTAACCGGGTTCCAACGGACGAAATTCAAATTTACCTTGAAATGCGTCAGCTTCCAACATGATTACCTTTTCGGGCTTTTGAAATGCTAATATAGCCATGGATTCACTTATTATTTAGAGTACAACTCAACGATTAACTGTTCTTTGATATTTTCAGGAATATCTTCGCGTTCAGGAATATGTAAAAACGTTCCTGACATAGAAGCTGCATTCCATTCAATCCAAGGATATTTGCTGTGGTTAAAGCCATTCAACGAAGCGTTGATCACTTCCATTGATTTGTCTTTTTCACGTACAGCAATCACCTGACCCGGGCGTGTATGATATGAAGCAATGTTCACCACCTTACCGTCAACGGTAATATGTTTGTGACTCACTAATTGACGTGCACCTGAACGTGTAGGAGCGAATCCTAAACGAAAAACCAGGTTATCCAAACGTGCTTCTAATAATTGCAACAACACTTCACCGGTAACCCCTTTGATACGTTGAGCTTTTTCATACATGTTACGGAATTGTTTTTCCAATACGCCATAAGTGTATTTTGCTTTTTGTTTTTCGCGTAACTGAATACCGTATTCAGATGTTTTTTTACGACGACCCTGTCCGTGTTGTCCCGGTGGATAATTCTTCTTAGCCAACACTTTATCAGGTCCGAAAATAGCTTCACCAAACTTACGAGCTATTCTTGATTTTGGTCCAATATATCTTGCCATTTTTTCTTTTTTTGTTTAAAATTTATTATGCGTTCCACAGGCATAAATCGGTCGAAACTTAACACAGCCGCGATTGCAGAGAGGTTTTAATGCAATCTGATTTATAATTTCACCAATTACTCAGCAGGGGAAACCCTATTAAAATTACACTCTACGACGTTTTGGAGGACGACAACCGTTGTGTGGAAGTGGAGTAACATCTACAATTTCCGTTACTTCAATACCGGCACCGTGGATGGTACGAATCGCTGATTCACGACCGTTTCCAGGACCTTTCACATAGGCTTTTACTTTTTTCAACCCTAAGTCTAATGCAACTTTCGAGCAATCCTGGGCAGCCATTTGAGCAGCATACGGAGTGTTCTTCTTTGAGCCTCTGAATCCCATCTTACCTGCTGATGACCAAGAGATAACCTGACCATCGCTATTTGTAAGTGTAACAATAATGTTGTTAAATGAAGAGTGTACGTGCAATTGTCCTACACCGTCTACTTTAACGACCCTTTTTTTGGCTGCAACTGTTTTCTTTGCCATATTATTTCTATTATTTTGCTTTTTCTAAAATTCGCAAACAGTTATTAACCGCTTATTTGGTTGCTTTTTTCTTGTTCGCAACTGTTTTCTTTTTACCTTTACGTGTAC
>CAIYOZ010000077.1 GCA_903927945.1 uncultured Bacteroidales bacterium
CCCTGCCTCTTACCTCTTACCTCTTACCTCTGATTTAAAGATCGTGACCCGAGTACGAAAGGTTAAAGCTCTTATTACAAATCGGAAAGTCGGATATTTCATTGTTCCTAACCGATAAAGCAAGTGCCAGCCAGTTATGAAACGAAGGATCCTTAATTTTATACACCATCAGTTCTCCCTTTTTATCAGTCAGTGCACAATGGCATATTTCACCCCGCCAACCTTCTACCAACGACAGACAAAAAGAGTTTGGTCTTGGAGTTTTCAGGACTAATTCCTTAGAGGTTATTTCAGGGACATTCGAAATCAATTGACGGATATAAGCCAGCGATTGTTTTATTTCTTCTCTTCGTATTTGAATTCGCGAATACACATCCCCATGCCTTTTTAAAACCGGGTTATGATTCAACCCCGGATAGAGTGAATAGGGATGTGAGCTCCGGATATCACGGCTTAGATTAGTCATACGGGCTGCCATGCCCACAGCTCCAATGGAGAGGGCATCAGCATTTGAAACAATCCCCGTATGTTCAAAACGAGATAGGGCACTGGGTAATTTGAATAACTTGGCTACCATCTCATTAAATTCAGGTTCAAAGATATCCAACACTGTAGTTAATCGTTGAGCCAATGCAGGAGTAAAGGGGGATTGATTCCGTCCCGGTCGTATCAGCCCTTTCGCCAACCGGTTACCGCACCATTCCTGCATGAAGTTAATGATAGGTGTACGTAACCTTCCGAAAACAGAGCTTCCCAATTGATAGGCAATATCGGTACACGCTCCACTCAGATCGCTCATATGCATGGCAATGCGTTCAAGCTCCAGTCCCAATGTGCGGGCAAATTCCATATCGAGGGTGGCATCAAAACCGCATAGGCTCTCCCAGATATGGGCAAAGGTGGTGCCGTGTCCCACTACCGTGTCACCCGTAATATCTTCAGCCAGGGTAGCCCGTTGCAGCAGTTTCTTTTTTTCTATGAACAGTTGCTCGATACCCCGGTGCTGGTAACCCAACTGAATCTCCAAATGGAGTATTTGTTCCCCGTTGCAGATAAACCTGAAATGTCCGGGTTCAATGATCCCGGCATGGATCGGCCCTACTCCCACTTCATGAAGTTCCTCGCTGTCGATGGAATAAAACGGATAATTATCCATTGTTTGTGACTTATCTTCCCGGTTGAAAGCATACCGTACCGGTTTCAGCCAGGGATGGTCGATATAGTTCAGGCCGAAGTTCTCATGGATCTCCCGTTCAAACTTTTCAAAACACAACAGATGCTTACTGAACGATTCAAGGGCATGTGCCTTATGAACCAGACAGGTGGAAACCAATATCTCATGGGTGATGTCATCGGCAATGCAACAAATCAGTTTTACATTATTCCCCGATTTATACCCGAAATAATTCACGCAGTGCCTGTTGACATGACCTGACACCATCTCAAGGTTCATGTCATAAAAAGACTCATAATTACTCTCCGGAATCTCCGAAAGCAATATGGTCCTGTTATTTTTTATGCTGATATAATTCATGTATGGTTAATTGGTGATTGGTTAATTGGTTAATTGGTTAATTAGTTGATTGAGTTAATTAGTTGATTGGTTGATTTGTTGATTTGTTTGGTTAATCAGCTTAATACATAACCGGTCAATTAACTAATCTACAGACTATAAACTACCGACTACCGAACTCTTTCCTTAACTCTTGCTCCTTAACTCTTACCTCTATTTCTTAGTGTGGCAGCAGCAAAATACTATCTTTAATTAAGTCTACAAATATCAAAGGCGGATTTAAACCCAGATAGGCAGCTCCCCCGATCAGTATAAATTGTGACAACGACCTCCATGGACTCACCACCGGAACTTTTGATTCATCAAAATTGACTGCCGGAATAAACAGTATCTTGAATATATTTTTAGCGAATGCCCAGATAATGAGTGTCAGCAATAACAATACAACCAACAATAAAACCAGTTGGTTCGATTCAAACAACGATCGGAAGATCAGGAATTCACTTACAAACATTCCCGAAGGAGGCATGGCGGTGACGCTAATAAATGCCAACAGCACCACTATTGCCCCTGTGTTATTGTATTTGAAATAATTCCCCAGCTGATAGATGTTTTTATTCTTGTAGATACGGTAAATTTGATTGTACTGGAAGAACAGGCTGGACTTGACAAATGAATGTAGGACAATGTGGAGTATGGCCGCATAGTAACCTATTCCACCTGCTGCAATCCCCAGCATGACCAATCCCATGTGCTCTACACTCGAATAAGCCATCATTCGTTTTATGTTTTTCACTTTGATCATGTACACCGCAGCGATGAACAACGATAAGAAAGCGGCAATCCCAATCACCAGACTTGCCCAATGGAGCAATGGTGTATTGGCCACCACAATATAGAAGCGGAAAATACCTACAAATCCCATACACATGACAATACTCGAAAGTAGTGCTGCCGCGGGCCCCGGCGCTTTATCCTTGGCATCCACTCCCGCTGTGAACATAGGGAATAAACCCAGCTTGGCGGTAAAACCTGTAAATATAAACAGGAATGCCAACCGCAACCAGGATAAGTTCAGCAACGAACTGTGAGCCAGTAAGTTTTTATACGATAGATCATCCGATCCTCCTTTGGCAAATGAAAGGCTTAAGAACAAGATCCCGATAAATACAAAAGTAATGCTGATAGCACAAATGAACACATATTTCCAGGTTCCTTCCAGTGCCAGCTTATTCCGGTGATGATAAATCAAGGCCGAGGCACTCAACGTCGTTATTTCAGTAAATATCCATACCACGGCAATATGGTTCGCCAGGTATGCAGCACTGACCGCTGTGATCAGAAGCACCATGGCCCCAAAATAAGTGGCCCTCGATCGTGGAGTCTTCTCTTCACTTTCTTCGATATAAATGTGACTATGGATCACCGCCGGAATGGAGATAATAGTCGCCGTCAACAGCATGATAATCCCCAACGAATCAAAGGTAAAGTAGGTTGAATCGGTCTTGTTATAATTCATGCAGGTATACACGGTGAAGGCGCACTGCAGGGCTATAAACACCCAGATCAACGTATAATTCACTGCCTTCCCCCGGTTAAAAAAGAGCGTTGTCCCTATCAGTATCGAAACAATCAAATATAGTACTACTATCATAAACTTATCACTTTATCACTTATCACTTATCGTTAATCATATTGTGTTCTTATCCCCTCCTTTGGAGGGGTTAGGGGAGGTCTAATAGTCCTTCAGATTCGTCAACTGGTTAACATCAATATCCTTAAACACATCCCCTATCTTATTCAAAAAGACACCCAGTATAAGCACGCTGGCAAAGATATCAAGCATGATACCCAGATTCACTAACATCGGCATTTCATTTCCCACCGCAAGGGACAATACAAATACACCGTTTTCAATGATCAGGTATCCCATGACGTGTGTAATGATTTTCCTGCGAGTAGCGATAAAGTAAAGCCCCGTGAAGAGGGTTGACAGTGCCACCACAAAGTACATTTTGTCCAGATAACTCTCTTCCATGGTGTTCGACAACAGGATGGTTGTCACCACAATCACCGTGGTAATAATCAATGACACAAAATTTGGCAGATAAGGCTCTGCTTCCCGGGTAATATGATTTCGTTTAAGCACATACCTCAGGAACACCGGAACCGCCACCGACTTAAAGATAATGGTTTCTAACAGGATTAAGATCAGATTGACCGTATTAATATGTTTCAATTCAATGAATGCTATAAAGAAAAGTAGTATCCCCTGCATGGCAAGTACGTTTACATAGGTCGTCATTCGATTGGCGATCGACATGTAAAACAGGGATATTAGAAAGACAATTAGCAGTACGTGTAACATAATAGCTTAAATAATGATGAATATTTGGACTTAATTAAGAATTCTCTGCTAGATATACCAATTAGTGCTTTAATTCTTCTGGGAAGTATTTTAAAAGAAATCTATGGGTAGTTATATCAAACTGAATTAATCTTATGGCTCTATCTATAAAATCTGAAATTTTAAAATGTTTATTTACAATGGTTTTAAGACCTTTATTGTTATATAATGAAAGTGCTTTTTTGTAGTCGTTATTCCTTATAATTTCCTCTAAATCACTCTTTCGTTGTGTATACCATTCTTGTATTTTTATTTCATCGGTGAATTTCAAATAGTTGCCTTCAACATCTTCGAAAGAATTACCTTTTTTCATATGGGAATTATTGAAATGATAATTTATTTTTGCTGAAGTATAATTTGAAGCTTGAAGATCAATATCTTTTCCCAATTGAATTAAAATTTCTTCTTTAATTATTCCTATTACATTTTCATCAATTAAAAGCTTCCTTGCGATAGATTTAAGAAAATCCTCATCTAAAAATAAGTTTTCTATTTCTGCCATTGAAAAAGAATAGATATTTTCAGGCTTTAAGGATTGTAGTCTAACTATCCCATGGTGGTCTGAATCAATAATACCAAAAGCCTTGACTGAAGTATTTTGAATTTTATTAAATGCTTTAGTATAATTTATTACTGCGAAACAATTTTCAACAGGTGAAATTGTAAATTCAGGAAATAAAAGATTATATATTTTTTCATCAATGCTTCCTTTTTCACCTTCACAAAAAAGAATACTTTTTCTACTACCTAACAACTCAAGTAAAAGTGCTTCTGGTAAATCATTTTCAGGAATATCTTCTATTACCCAAGTATTAGGAAAAGTGAATGAACGAATCCAAACTTTTTTTGCGGTAGTTCTACTTGTTGCAAAGTCTAATTCATGTGTCAGATAAACAAAAATACAATCTTGTCTTTCTTTCTCCAGAACGTCCCATAATTTTTTAAGAATTGATTTATGCAAATACATTTCAGGTTCATCTATTATTATAAACCCAGAGGAAGGAGCTTGTAAAACTTGTGCAATAAGGTACAGAATAACTTTTTCTCCATCACTCATCTGAAAAGCAGGATAAGGATAACTTTCTAAACTTTTAAGAGTAATATTAATTCCATCATTACATTCTATTATTCTATGTTGAATTAATGAATTCCATATTTGCAAAGTTGTATCCAATTTAGTGATAGGAACATCTGTATTGACACCTCCACTTTTTAAAGCATCACAAAATTTATTTCTTACTGCACTCCTTTCAGCTAATAAATTATCAAGTAATACTTGGAATTCACCACCAAGTTGTACAAGTATATTATAAGCATTTCCATTGCTTTCAGTTGAATAAGTAGTTTTTAAAGTTTTGTCTGCAGACTGAGTAGATTTTAATTTCACATTAGTATTATCAATATTTGATATACCACTAAAAGTTGGTATTATTAGTACTTTCTGAGCTGAAATGACAACTCCATTTTGAGGCAAATATTTCTTTAAATCATTTGAAAGAGAAGTTTTACCACTTCCATTAGCACCGACTGCAACGATATTGTCTTTGAAAAACCCTAATTTATTAAAGAAATTAAAATTAAAATCTAAAAGTTTTATTTGATTTCCAATGCTTAGACTGCAACTCTCAATTGAACGTTTAATTTGATTTTTTTGATTTTGATCTATGAATTGAAGATTAAGCTGCTGTCTATATGGGAAAAAATTTAAAGTTTGATTTACTTCACTTTGAAATTGATTTATATAATTGATTGACATCTCTAATTCTGAAACTTTATTTAGTAATCTGTTAAGATGAAAAATAACTCGATCATGTAATTCAAGAGAATATTCATCAACTTCACATTCGATCGCTATTTGTTTATGCAAATTTAGTTGCTGTAAACTTACACCTATGAACTGTAAAAAAATTTCTTTCTGTGTCATTTTAATTTGTGTATTAATATTGATTCTAACTGCATAAGTTTTTAAATTAAAATTTTTTATCAACCAATTCTTATTGTTGTTTTAAATTTAGTTGTTACATTTATTTAAAAGTTTTTTAATTCATTGATAATAAAAGCTTCCAATTGTTTTTTATTGGGTAATTCCAACTGGTATTGGCTCACAAAAATATCAATATCCGAATCCGCCACTGCATATTCCACCAACGTTTTATTTTGATCGGTGACCAATAGAATGCCTACCGGTGGATTATCAGTTGGCTGCATGAAATTACGCTTATAGTAATTCAGATACGTTTTTAATTGTCCAATGTTATCATGATTCGCCTTATCCGTAACAAGTTCAATCAACACATGGCATTTCAACATCCGATGATAAAATACAAGATCGATAAAGAAGTATTCATCACCAATAAGTATTCTTTTTTGACGGGCTTCAAAACAAAAACCATTGCCTAATTCGAGTATGAATTCCTGCAAATGATTAATAAGTGCCTGTTCTAATTCAGTTTCTTCGATTAACTGCGGTTGATTAATATGCAGGAATTCAAAGAAATAATGCGATTTAACAATATCGGAACTTATCTCAGGAGTGATCTTTTGCTGTATTTGTTCAAATGCAATTTCTTTTACCTGTGAAAATCCTAAACGTTCATAGGATAGTGTTTGAATCTGACGCCTCAATTCCCTGATATTGGGTTGAGTCTTCAGAATCAATAATTCATAGAAACTTCTTTTTACCTCATCCGAAATTTTTATCAATTCCACCCAATGGGAGAATGAGATATTGGTTATTAGTTTATTTAAGTGACTGCTTTTTAGCCCATTAATATTCTGAGATAATTCTTGGGACACTGTCCCAAGAATTAATCCTTTTTCTTTTTCAGATTCTTGGGACGTTGTCCCAAGAATTGATAAAGATAAAACACCTTTAAATTCCCTCGGAATTAATTCAATCAGTTGCGGATATGTTTTATAAAACTGACGGCACCTCGAAAGCTCCGGTGCTGGTAGACCTTTTATAGCCAGATCAGCAGCTAAGGTGTCTAGCAATTTCGTGCCATACCTGGCTCTGTCTTCTCCACGTTGATCAAACTCAACAATATAATATCCAAATAACCAATTCCGCATGGTCAGGTTGACATTCACAGCTTTGACGGCGCTACGGAACAACCTTTCGTTGGTATCTTTCAGAATTTGTGATAATTGACTGAATTTCATAGTATAACGAATTATAGGTGATACATATAGAATTAGTTCAGCTTCTTCGACCAATCAACCAATCAACCAATCAACCAATCAACCAATCAACCAATCAACTTAATCAACCAATCAACATAATCAACCAATTAACTAACCAACCAATCAACTAAATAAACTTCCCCGACACCAGCAACGCCCCAAAGAATATAAGTAATGCTACTGATGACAGCACCACGATAAACTGTGCATTGTGATTCATCCTCGAACGTGCCATAAACGATTCAATCATCCCCACCACGAATGCCAAAAAACCCTGCATGACAAAAAACAACGGTATGGCATACCCGTAGCTGATCGACCCGCTAAAGAGATCGAAGATAATGGCGCCATATATTGCAAACTTCAGGTAACCCGCTGTCAGGATCAGCCCCAGGTCGAATCCGCTATTATCCAGTATCATTACCTCATGTACCATAGTCAG
Source organism: uncultured Bacteroidales bacterium (assembly GCA_903927945.1). GTDB lineage: Bacteria > Bacteroidota > Bacteroidia > Bacteroidales > Paludibacteraceae > Paludibacter. The sequence goes on from CAIYOZ010000077.1 coordinate 7,546, forward strand.
TTCAAGGTGCGTCTTCGGATCATCAATCGGCATGCGGCTGTTCTCAATCATGGCAATCATCAGGAACACAAACGCTGCCAGCACACCCAGTGCATACGTAATGGAAGATCCTAAATGCAACGTAGCGAATATCTCCTGAAAGGAAGTATGTCCGGTCATCAATGCCAATGACCCCATCAGGATAAAAAAGGCAGGCTCCGCAAACATCGAATACAACGCTTCCCGGCTTGCTCCCATCCCTTCGAAACTACTTCCGGTATCCATGGCTCCGATAATGCTGAAAAACTTTCCTAACCCCAGCACATAGGCAAAGAAGATAAAGTCACCGTTGAAACTAATGATCCCTTTCGAAGCACCGAATGGCACAACAAGCATCGCCATAAAAACCGAGGAGAAGTAAATGGTAGGGGCTATGCGGAACACGAAACTGGAGGTTTCACTATACACAGCCCCTTTCCGGAAGAGACGCATCACATCTTTCAGCGGTTGGAATATCCCCGGTCCCTTTCGCCCGGAAGCAATACTTTTCGTGCGGATAATAATCCCCGTAAAAAACGTCGCTGCCAATAGAATTAATATTAAGCTTAGCATAGTTATTTGTTATTAATTTTGTAACGTTCTAAATTTTATCTACTTACTACCGACTTCTTACTACCGACTTTTTCCTGATTTCTCTCATTACTCATCTCTCATCTCTCATTCCTTACCTCTTACCTCTTGCCTCTTGCCTCTTACTCCTTTTCTACAGTTGTCTTAAAAACTCCACGAACTGCATGATCTGATCATACAACATCGGTATGCTGATAATCGCCACAATAAAAAGTATCCCGTACAGGATATAAAATTGCAATTTCCCGTTCTGTACAAACTGAAAGCGTCCTAAGAACGCCTTTAAATTCAGTACAGGGGAATCTATCAGCCATTTTTCAAGTTTATCATACGGCCTTGTTTCATAATGTGCCGCGGCTGGAAATACTCCTTCCACCACTTTCTCTTTCTTGTAGATTAAAAACAAAGAACTAAAAAGCTGAGTATAAGTGTTTACAAACGAAGCCGCTGTATATTGTATCTTAGAGGTTGGAACGGTATAACCGCAATTCCAGGTGGGCAGGATGGTGACCGAACGATTGCGCAATGCCAGTTTCCTGATTCCCCACACCACCACGACCATTCCTGTCAGGCACCAACCGGCTTGGCTGATGGAGTTCAATGCTTCCATACCCTTCCCCTGAAAGGATGCAAATGGAAGTTGATGGATACCTGTGAATAACTGAACCGGCATGATCAGGGTATTTAAAAACACACTTGGGAACATGCCAATGGCAATGATAAACCCCGCAATAAGATACAGTGGAATGAGTTGAGAAATTGGGACTTCCTTTATTTCCTGATGAAACGTATGTCTGGGATTTCCAAGAAACACCACCCCGAATGCCTTGGTAAAGCACATGATCGCCAATCCGCCAATCAATACCAGAGCAGATACCGTCACCAGAATCGTGATCAAGGAAGTGATATCGGCCGCGTGCATCCAACTATACAAACCGGTGTAGAGTATAAACTCTGAAATAAAACCATTGAAGGGAGGAATCCCACAGATAGCCAGGGCAGCAACCAGAAACAGTAGGGCCGTCTGTGGCATTTTCTTCACCAGTCCACCCAACTTTTCAATATCCAGGGTATGGGTAGTCTGATACACATTCCCCGCGGTGAAAAACAACAGTGATTTAAACAACGAATGATTCAGTGTATGCAACAAAGCACCGGCAAACCCCAACGAGCATAGGATAACATTATTGGTTCCCAGCCCGATGCAACCAAGTCCAATGCCAATGCCGATAATGCCGATATTCTCGATGCTGTGGTAGGCAAGCAACTTCTTCAGGTTGTGTTGCAGAATGGCCAGCATCACGCCATACACCCCGGATACAATGGCCAGGCAAAGAATGATAATGCCTGCCGTGGTGTAATTGAGATCGATCAGCAGGAGCATGCGCAGGATACCAAAAATTCCGATCTTTATCAGCACTCCCGACATGATTCCCGAGATATGGGCTGGTGCCGCAGGATGCGCATAGGGCAGCCAGGTATGGAAAGGCACAAACCCGGCCTTGATGGCAAACCCGGTAAAGAAGAATAAAAACAACATCAGCGACAGGGCACTCGTATGAGTCAATGAATAAGTCCGTATGACACTAAAGTCGTAACTCCCGGTTTGGCTGGCTACCCAAATGAATCCAATCATGAGAAACAGGATGGAGATGTGTGATTGAATCAGGAAGTTGATACCGGCCTTGATCGTTGCAATTTTTTCATGTTCGAATATGATACAAAGAAAGGCTGAAAGAGCCATAATCTCCCAGGCTATCAGGAAGGCTATGCTGTTTTGGATGGCACACAGGCTTACCAATGAGGCATGCAGCAACAGGAAGAGAACCCCATGCATCGACAGGTTCTTGGGTTGGTCGGCATAGGCTTTCATGTACGATAACCCGTAATACCCACCTGTCAGTATGGAGAAATTGATAATGAGCATAAACCAACCCGAAAGGGCATCCACATGCAACCGAATGGCACCGGAAATCAGGCTGCCGGGAAGCTGCAGTTCAAATGGTTGCCCCGATAAACCCTGAAAAGCCAGGATGCTGGTGAGGATGGCTGTCAGACTCACGGCCGTGCACACAACAATCGCCTTTCCTTTCAACCGAAGAAAAGGGATCAGGCATATGGCCATGAACGGAATCAGTAGAAAGCCCCACACGTAAATCATGGTACAACATTAAAAATTGTCAGTAGAAAAATCGCTACAATAAACACAATCCCATACAATACATACGATTGCACACGTCCATTCTGGAAAAAAGTAAAGTAATTGGCAGAATAGATCAGTCTGTTGGTGATCACATGAATGAAACGGAACTCAAAGAAATCATGATAATGGGAAGTGTATTTTTTACCCGTTGGAAAGATCTCACCCGGTTTCAACTCCTCATACTCCTTACGCTCGATGACGATAAAGTTGAACATCTTACCCAACGATTTTGAAAACGACTTGCCGGTATATTGTATCCTGCTGGTGGGGGCGGTATATCCGCAACCCCAGGTAGCACCCACAACCTGTGACTTTCCACGAAGTACCCAGGCCCGCATTCCCCAAAAAACACCAATGACCCCGATGAATAACAGCGAATACAGGCTAATGCTTCGCATGATCGAACTATAATCCGTAAATCCGACCGGCTGAGGGATAACTACACTTTTAGTGAACCCCGAAAGAATGTGCCCGATAACTTGCAGATACACCTGAGGAAATACTGCCACACTCAACATCATGACTACGATCACATATTGGGGTATCAACATCAACTTCGATACTTCATGCGGGGTATGGGTCAACGGTTGCCGCTGATTCCCCAGGAATATAGTCCCGAATGTTTTGGTGAAAGTCAGTATGGAGAGCCCTCCGATAACGCTCAATCCGGCCAGTGTGAGTACCATCAATATGATCTGGCTCATATTCTCGAATTTAATCCCTTCAATCAGGCCGCTGTATATCAGAAATTCGGAGATAAAGCCGTTGAAAGGTGGTATCCCCCCAATAGCGATGGCCCCGACCAGGAAGAGTACTGCCGTGCGGGGCATACTCTTGATCAGACCACCCAACTTTTCCATGTCACGTGTATGGGTTTGCTGGTACACCGATCCTGCCGAATAAAACAGCAGTGATTTGAAAAGCGAATGGTTCAGCACATGCAACAGTGCACCGCCAAAACCCAGATAATAGAGTACTGGCAGGTGATTCCCAAGCCCAACAAGCCCGATTCCCATGCCAATGCCAATAATGCCGATATTTTCAATGGTACAATAAGCCAGCATTTTCTTGAAATCACGGTGCACTGCCGCATTTAGTATTCCATACAGGCCGGTAAGTACCGATACCACCATAAGGATCTCACCCAATACCAGGTAATCGCTCCTCAGGTAAGAAGCTACCCTGAACAATCCATAGATTCCGAGTTTGACAATCACTCCCGACATCACTCCCGATACATGCGATGGCGCTGCAGGGTGAGCGTGAGGCAACCAGCTGTGAAAGGGTATGAATCCGGCTTTGAGTCCGAATCCCACAAAAAATACAAGGAACATCCAAATGTTGCTATTCATGCCAAAGTAAGAGGTAAATGCATCAAAGCTAAACGATCCCGTCTGAAAATAAAGCCACACAAATCCAATGGTCAGGAATACCACGCTGATGTGCATCTGCACCAGGTAGTTGATCCCCGCTTTTAAGGTCTTGGGATTGTTGGCATCGAAAATGACCAACATCATCGATGATAATGACATGATCTCCCAGGCAATCAGGAACATCAATCCGTGCTGAATCATGCACACCCATACCATGGAGAGTTGGAACAGCACAAACAAGATCCAGTGCATGCTGAGCTTTTTGGGTGAATTATCGTATGCTTTCAGATATCCCGAACCATAGAATATGCCCGTGACGCAGGTGAAATTGATAATCAGAATAAACCATGCCGACAGCTCATCAATGCGAATGAGAATGTCGCCCATAATGCTTCCGCCGGCAAATACATAGCTTACCGGTTGGCCACCCAACGCATGAATCGCTAATCCGCTTGTTACTATCGCATTGGCAACTACCGCCAGGATAGCAGCAGTTGCTTTGTATTTTACGGGTACGAAAAGCAAGACAATAACAGCCAGAAGTGCCAGGATCCAACTCAAATTTATCAACTCAATCATGAAATAAAGGGTTATTTGGAATGCGAAATTACTAAAAAATAAGAATTATTGTTCTAAATATACAGGTTATATCATTTAAAAAATTACAAACAGTTTATTTACATGATATTACACACATTCCGATCGGATTTGATTCTTATTTTATTCACATAGCTATGATTCTCTCTTGCTTCTACCTTCGATCGTAGATTGACTCTAGTTAGAATTGGGTTTAAATTGGGTTTAGATAGAGTACAAATAGGGTTTAGATAGGGTACAATTATATATAAATTATTAATTCAATGTCAATTCAATGTCATAATCATGCATATACAATCTATCTATATAAATACATTGTATATGCATGGTATATGCATGGTATATGCATGGTATATACATGGTATATATATTTAAACCCTATTTGTACCCTATTTAAAACCTATTTAAAACCTATTTAAAATCTATTTAGATTTAAAACAAACTCCGGGCAAATAGTGGAGGTATAGCGAATAGAAAGTGGACAACTAAAGGTGATTTGCTATATAGTATTTCAGGATAGATTTTTAGAAATGAGGTAAACATTCCCATTC
>CAIYOZ010000078.1 GCA_903927945.1 uncultured Bacteroidales bacterium
AGAACTTATCTCGTTTTGTAAACGAACTTATGATATAGATTTGAGATTAAATGTAAATGAACTCGTGATACAAATTTGTAAACGAACTATTGATATTTATCAATTAGTGATTAACGATTAGTGATTAACGTTCAGCGATTAATTCACCCAATAACTCAATCACCCAATAACTTAATCAACCAATCAACTAATTAACCAATTAACCAATCAACCAATTAACTAATCTTCTAATCAACCAATTAACTAATTAACCAATCAACCAACCACCCAATCACCGAACCCTGATCACTGGATGGTTTTCTAGCGCCATGGGTGAGGCAAACGGAACATGATCCATGATCGAGTTGAGTTCGTTCTGAAGGGCAAGGCGGTGCATAGAAACCGGTGAACGTTGGGTATGCAGGAGGTTGCCCTGACGATCCACAACCTTTATGGTAAGACTCTTATCATTAGATTCGAGCTGCAGGGTTGCGTTTTCAGGCATGTGAACCTGAACTACATCGAAAGGGAAAACATCGACCTCCACGGTGGGATTGTCTTTTCCGAATGTATAGCTGAATTTATTGGTTTTGCCGGAGTCGTAGCTGGCATGAACGAGCGAACTGCCGATGGTAAAGTTATACGTCAGATGCTTTATTTCAGATGGTATACGGGGTGCCAGGGTAAGGCTGTTGCGGATCATGTCGGGACGGATACCCAGGAAATACTGGTACCACACCCTGATGTGCTCGGCATTCGACCACGCTTGCAAATAGGTGCCTGTTATTTTTGGCCAGCTTTCCCCTGCATGCGGATAGGCATCCATGTTCTCACTCAATCCACCCACAACGCCCAGGGTCAGTGCCTGGCGGTTCATGTTCGAAAACAGTCGGTAGGCAGTCTCCGTTTGTCCGGCTTCAATCATGCGTTGCATGGCAATGCCATTATTCCACAACCAGATGGTTCCACGGTGGTAGGCGGCATCTTTGGGGTAATTTTCAAGGCTCAGGTGGAAGGGGTGAAAGGATGCGTCCTGACGGTTCAGCGAGGCGACTCCCCAGGGATACACCAGCTCTTCCCATGCATGGCGGGTCAGTTGCCATTTGAAGGCATTATCTGGCAACAGGTCCAGGGCATACAGCTGATTGGGGCGGAAGGTGAAATCGGCTTTGTCATTGGAAGTCAAGCGGTCGGCCAGAAAATCGTGATGGCTGTCGCGGAAGTTGATTTCGAAATTAGACTTTACCTTGCCGGCGATTTGCTGCCAGTGGTGCATGTTCAGGGTGTCGTTCATGAAGCGGGCAAAATAGACCCCCGCACAGAGCTGTTGGTACCAAAGGGCCTGTATATCGTTGGCCCTGGAGCCGCGGGGAGTATAGGCAACCAGGTTCTGATCACGGGCATCCATCCATGTTTCATTGTCGGCATGCAGCAGGTATCCTTTGCGGTCGATATGGCTTTTCAAGGGGCCTTCTATGCTGTTTTGAATGGTAGGATAGAGTTCCTTGATCAGACTGGTATCGCCCGAATACTTCACATAATCCAGCAGCTCGATGATAAAACGGGGAGTACCATCGGTGGTGTGGTAATCGATGTTCTTCGGATTCACAATGTTGGGAACCCGGCCAAAGAACTCTGAATTTCTATCGGTGTTTTGATATTCGGCAAACGATTTCAATATCTTGCGTGCGGTGTCAAACTGACCGGAGATCAGCACGGCACCCGGAAAAGAGATAAATTCATCTCTTCCCCAGTATTCGTTGAACCAGGGTAACCCGGCATAGATCCCGTTCCCTTGTTGATTCGTCACTAGCTGATCCGTGGTGGTTTCTATCCAATTCATGGCCCGGGTCAACGAATCATTGTCACTTGAAAACCTGACATTGGTGGTCAGGAAATCTTCCATTCTGTGTGACCGTTGGTTTTCAAGCTCGCTGATATGTGACCGGATACTTTGCAGCAACGATTCCGCTTCTTTGTCAGTCCTGGCGACTGCTATCAGGAATCCTCCCGACTTGCCGGAGGTATAGAGTATACTTTCTTTTATCTCAACGGGGGAAACGATTTTAGGGCTGACAGCAATGACGTAATTTCCCTCAAGGGACGAATAAAAAACCATGTCATCCCGATGAAATAAATAATTGGCTTTTTCGCCCGGTAAAGCAATTCCTATTTGTTTATCTGTACCGGAGAGGGATACATCAACAACGTTCTTGTAATCCACCAGTTGAAGTTCTTCTACCAGGTTCGAAGGGTAGGTACGCTCCAGTTTGTAGGGATAAACCACCGCTTCAGCCTCACGGGTATCCAGTTTGTGACCGTCAACGTATAGCTGATAACCGCCGAATATCCTGTTCTTGGCGATATTCAATCCGGCAAACCACGACCATTCCGGGTGATTGTTCTCATGGGTCTGGGTATAATAATAGGCTGCCTCCTTATTCGTGAAGGATACAGGACGATTGGCCGAAGGGGTGACAGGTATTTTCATTCGATCTAACATACCTTTCTGTTCATGTTGAGGTTGGGCAAATATAACGCCTGATACGTTGAAAAGTAGGATGAATGCCAGGGTAGGAGCGGAGTGTTTGAATAATTTCATGATTTATTCCGTATGTGGGTGAAAAGGTTTTCATTACAACTGTAAGCATCACAAAATTAATGAAAAAAAACAACACCATTGTCCCAACTGTTCAAAATAGAAAGGTTTAAAGAAAAAAAGAGGCTTGGGATTACTAACCCTTTACCGGATACCGGTATCGATAGTAATATTAAAAAGGGTAGAATCATCCTTTATGACGGTGATTTCCATGGGAAGGTTTGAACCGGCACGATAGGCCTGTGGGTTAGCCAGATCAACAATGTAATGGCCCGTAGGCAGCGTAACCCGATAATTGCCTTCTAATGAGGGATTGAGGGTAATCAGTTTAGTCGTTTTATTCAGATTCCACACAGCAGTTGCCCAGGTTATGTAGGTTTGGGCAGTTGGTTGGCAGCCAGGTTGAGGGGGAACTGTTTCAACCGGACAGAGAGGACCGATCGTGATCTTGCCTTTTAATACACCTGTAAAGCCAATTCCTGCTTGCTCCTTGCATGAAAAGAAAACCGGGATAAGAATTGCCAGTCCCAGACAATACTGTTTAATTGAAGCCATTTGAATATGATTTAACTTCAATAACGGATTTTTTCTTCAAAAAGTTTCGTTCCGGTGTTACTATTTCCGATTTCACGTCTAATCGGGTGGCCGAAGAGAAGAACTGCTTCACTGATTGTACTATTCTTTTGAAGATTTATCGGATAGATCAACCTCGCGGTAACTACCATCAATTAATTCCTTTACTTGAAAATAACCGGCTTTACGGAGTATTTGAATACCTGTTTTAAAATTTTCATCATTTACCATGAGCTTCTCGCAACTGATTAAATGATACAATTCGTAGGTTTCCGTCATAAAAATCACGTCTAAAAGTGTATTTATTCCATTTAATTTCAAGATCTTTTGCGCTTCTTCTGCTTCCCGCGGGTATTTGAAAATCATTAAAGTCTTCCAGTTATCCATAGTTGTAAAATTATTAGAACGTGTTCTAGGTGTAAACTCCAGCATGGTAAATAGGTTTATGTAAGTGTGGTTGAAAAATTGAATATGAATTTACTAGGACCATAAATATTCCTCTTTGTAATTGATTTCGTTTTCATTGAGAAATTGTCTGTATTCCTCTTCAAAAGTTTGATCCTTGTGGAGCTTTTTTTGATCTTCAATAAATTTCTGTACGTTTTTTACCCTTGATTTACTGACTGAATAGCAGGAATAATCCCCTTGCCAGGCAAATTCATGATAATGAGCCCCCAGCAATTTAATCCAACGGCTGCTGCAGCCCATAATATCTTCCAGTAAATTAGCTGTTGAAATATTTTTAGACAGAATGCATAACACATGGATGTGATTTTCAATGCCATTGATTATAATAGGTGAAGATTCGTTCAGGATGATAATGCCATTTATGTATGCATACAATTTCATTTCGTCTTTCTGGCGTATCGTACAATTGTTGTTTTTCACATGGAAAATGGCATGAACGTACAATTTCGATAATAATTTAGACATAGTGTTGTTTAATTAAGATGACAATATTCCGCTGGGGTTTTTTTATGTGGGTTCATTTTCAACCCACGAAGTGGAAAAAAATGAACTAAAACCACAAAAAGCATATCCTAATCCATTCGGGTATTATCCCAAATGAGGTCACAGTTTGTTAGATTTGCATTTCTTTTGAATTTCTGGGATTGTTCGGATCGTTCGGGGGTGATGTGATTTGGGACTGCTTTTTAATTCTACTCTTATGTTGAGCCATGATTTCGTTACAAGCGTCAATCCGGGTATTCATTTCCACAACAAAGTGAAGATAATCGGCTTCGCCTTCAAGTTCGATGAATGCATTAATTCTGTTGATGATTGCATAATAGGCGGAATCAACTTCTGAGCGTATATGTTTCATCAATAATTGAGTATGGGAAGCCATTTCACTATAACGGTTTTTTTTGAGTGAATCGAATACAAGGTTCTTTATTTTAAGTTCAGATACCCATTCGGATAGTCCTGCTACGGCAACATCAGAAGCATATTGACCCACTAATTCTTCCACAAGTTTATTGATAGCTGCGGTTTGATCATCGTACGTATTTATGGACATAGCCCCATAAAAATCGAAGAGAGATTGTAAATGAATGGCTGACTGCCTGACTTCAGGCCTGAAATGTTTAGTAGCTGATTTTATGACATCCATCATGGCGCTAAGTGTGATGTCGCGGTTATTGTCAGCTTCTACCAGGTCATCGGTGATATTCCCTGTACTTATTTCTTCCAGCATATCGTTTTCGAGTTTAAAACTACGCAGGAAATCGGAGAAGAGAGTTTCAATTTTCAACATGGAAGCTGTAAAAAGCTCGATTAATTCTTTGAAACCAGTGTGAAATTGAAAATGATCGTTGTTTCGAAGGTAAGAAAGGTGTAGATTTTTGATTTTCATAATAACAGATTTAAATTGTAAGAATCAGAACAAACATTTATTCAAGATATTCCAAAACAACACAAATCTTTATTTTCGCTGTTAATGCGAAAAATCATCCCATAATCCGGGAAAATCAACATTACGAAGTAATTGTTCAACAAGGCGCAGTACAGTTAAATGCTCTCATTTCCTTTTATGGAGGGGTTTCATACC
>CAIYOZ010000079.1 GCA_903927945.1 uncultured Bacteroidales bacterium
CAAGAATGGCAATTTTGTTTGAGAACGGATTTGGAAATACTTTTAAATCAGCCGTATTAATGCTGCTTACAAAAGTATTATATTTTTCAATAAAATCGCCCGGAGTCATCGTTTTCCCGGTAAATGCTGCATAATCCAATGGGTATTTGTAAACACGAAAAACCGAGTTCATGGTCTCACCGGCTCTTGCTGCATCAGCATCAGGGGCAACACCCTGAGTTATTACTCCATTTTGTTGAACCGGACAGACATATTTCCATACAACTTCACCTGCTGAAGTAACTTCGCGAAATTCACCAATTGTACCAGAGCACATTATTGTATTCCCATTGGGCAAACGTTCAGCTCCCGAGATATTTTCGGAATACATGGGATTTATTGCATCTGCCTGATAAAACCAGGAATAGGTTGCTGGCAGAAATTTTGAACCAACTGTTACAGAATAGTTTCCATTGGCATCTACCGCAGGAGTAAATTCATCAACGGTAGAATATATCTTTGTACCACCGCGTCCTAAACCATTATCAAAACAAGTCAGATTTCCTGCACCCGGATAGCCCGGTTTTACCCATTCCACATCGTGTTGCTGAAAGTAACGCTGATCACTGGCTGTTCCTGCACCATAGCATATCGGGTTACCCCAACGGTACAATAAATCACCACCTTTAGCACGTTTTCCACCTGCGTGACTTTTTGCTTCTGCAGTGGTTGTACTATGGTCGATTATCCAAACTTCGCTGTTTCCACGCACACTCATAGCAATCTGGTCGAACTGTTCGTTGTAATCAATGGAATTCATGTGATTCCAGAAAGCTGGTAGTTTTTTCGTATCACCATCGCAATCCACTAATTCCGGATGTTGTTTTGGCGTTCCATAATTGAGTTTGGTTGCATCAAAATCCTGAATCAAATGATCCCAGGTATGCCATTCCCATACTACAGTTCCACCTTTGGGATAAGTTGGTTTAACTTCAGCTACATAATCGGGTAAAACTATTGAAGGTAGTTGTTGAGTTTTAGGATCTAATTGAAAATTTGCAGTATTAAATCCGGCTGCAGCACATTCAGCAAGGGTCTTTTTCTCAATTACCAGCATAATAATATTTCCATTCGGCAAAATATGGATGTCGTGGTGTTGCATGTAGGTATCGGTTGAAAAATCAAGTTCCCACACCAAATTGTCATCCCAATCGTATTCCTCAATGCGACCACCTTCGCCACCACCGCTGCTCAGTCTGCCGGGAGTCATACATGAACGCAGAATATGTCCGTTAGGCAGCAGATATACTGATTGTCCCGGAGGATAGGTACTTTTTGACCATTGATGAACAACCCTACCTTCGTTATTAATCAGGTATGTGGTGTGATACTGCTTGGGGGCAAATAAGGTATAGCCTTTATAAACCTTGGATGTGTCGTTGAGAAACAATCCGACGGTGCGGGTTTGTGCTAAAGCTGAAAAACACAGTGTCGATAAAAAAAGTAAAATAAAAAGTAAAATCAGATCGTAATTCTTGTGAATAATTCTACCTAAACTCTTTGAATATTTATTGTTTAATACAGTTCTCATAATTCCATATTTTAAAAATAGTTTTTTTTATCAAATATCTATCGGGTAAAAATAATTTTGTTGCCAACTTTAATATTATTGTTCATAAGCACATAACAATAAAGTCCGCTGGTCAATTTATTCCCCGAATCGTCAGTCCCATCCCAGACCAAGGTGTTTTTACCAGAAAAGAACATTCGGTTTGTCAGATTTCGAACAGCCATACCTTTCAAGTCATAAATAACTACACTTAGTTTTTGATCAGTAGGTAAATCGAACTCAATATTGGTATTTACACTGAACGGATTTGGATAACTCTGACTAACAACTCCGTTATTTATCTGCTCCGCAATTTTTTGTATGGAAGTAATATCGGCAGGAACAAGATATGAAGGATCATAACCTGTCATCGTTTTTCCGGGAGTCAGATCATGCCCTGCTAAAGCAGGATGTGTTGCTGTGTATCGGTAAGCCCTGAAAGCCGCATTGTCGGTTGGGTAAGTATC
>CAIYOZ010000080.1 GCA_903927945.1 uncultured Bacteroidales bacterium
GCTTTTGAAATCACTCCGATTATTTCCCCTTTTTCACTTTGAGCGCCTTCTGCCACAGCATCCATCAATCCACCCGTTGCACCTCCGTATACAAGCTTATTCCCGCTTTCGGCAATTAACTTCCCCAACTGAAAGGCCGTATCTTTATAATGGTCTGCAATGTGGTTGCTCGAAGAACAGAAAACCGCTATATTCATTTTTGGTTTGTGTTAATTGGTTAATTAAGTTAAATAGTTGATTGCGTTGATTTAGTAACTGGTTCTTTAGATAACAGGTTGATTAACAAATTAACTTAACAAATCAATCAAAGAAATCATCTTATTAACGTGCTTATAACTCAAACATTCAATCTAAATCAACCAATCAACTATTTAACCAATCAACCTAAGCGTCGATCTTCGCGTACGTAGCGTTTTGTTCAATAAACTGACGCCTTGGAGCCACATCATCGCCCATTAACATGGAGAATACGTGATCGGCTTCTGCTGCATTTTCAATGTTTACCTGACGCAATGTACGATGTTCAGGATTCATGGTCGTGTCCCACAATTGTGTTTCGTTCATTTCTCCCAAACCTTTATAACGTTGGGTATGTATGCCACCTTCCACTCCGCCACCGTATTTTTCAATAAATACCTGGCGTTGCACGTCGGTCCAGCAATACTCTTCCACTTTCCCCTTTTTACATAAATAGAGTGGGGGAGTCGCGATATACAAATATCCCTGTTCGATCAATTCCTTCATATGACGGAAGAAGAATGTCATAATCAATGTGGCAATGTGACTACCGTCGACGTCGGCATCGGTCATGATAATGATTTTATGATAACGAAGTTTTTTTATGTTCAAGGCTTTGCTGTCATCTTCCGTTCCAATAGTAACGCCTAAAGCAGTATATATATTGCGTATTTCTTCACTTTCGAGTACTTTGTGAGGCATGGCTTTCTCTACATTCAGGATTTTACCACGCAATGGAAGGATAGCCTGAAACTGACGGCTACGTCCTTGTTTGGCTGTTCCACCGGCCGAGTCCCCTTCGACAAGGAATAATTCGCATTTTTCCGGATCTTTGTCGGCACAGTCGGCAAGCTTGCCGGGTAAACCACCACCCGAAAGCGGAGACTTGCGTTGTACCATTTCACGGGCCTTACGGGCTGCATATCGGGCAGTCGCTGCAAGGATCACCTTTTCCACAATGATACGAGCTGCCTTTGGATTTTCTTCCAGGTAATTACCCAATGCTTCTCCTACAGCCATATCCACTGATCCCATCACTTCGTTGTTACCGAGTTTGGTCTTGGTCTGTCCTTCAAACTGAGGTTCCTGTACTTTAATGGAAATAACGGCAGTGAGTCCTTCACGGAAATCATCACCACTGATTTCAATTTTCAGCTTTTCAAGCATTTTACTGTCCTCGGCGTATTTTTTCAACGTACGGGTTAACCCGCGACGGAAACCTGCCAGGTGAGTACCACCTTCAATGGTGTTGATATTGTTTACGTAGGAGTGTACATTTTCGTTGTACGACGTATTGTAAGTCATGGCAATCTCTACAGGGATGCCATTCTTTTCAGTTGAAATATGAATAACGTTTTCAATCAACGGTTCACGGGCTTCATCGATGTATTGAACAAATTCTTTCAATCCTTCTGTAGAATGAAATATCTCTTTGCGGAACGATCCATCTTCCTCAATATGACGTTTGTCAGTAAGTGATAATGTAATCCCGGCATTCAGGAATGATAACTCACGTAGACGGCTTGCCAGGATATCCCATTTGTAAACCGATTCAATAAAAATACTGCTATCCGGCAGGAAGGTAGTTAAAGTTCCATTCGTAGTAGATGTTCCGATTTCTTTTACAGGAAATTTTGGTATCCCGCATTCATATTCCTGCATGTACAATTTGCCTTCACGTGAAACCTCCACGCGTAAGTCAGTAGAAAGTGCATTTACGCACGATACTCCTACACCATGCAATCCTCCGGAAACTTTATAGCTGCCATGGTCGAATTTACCTCCTGCATGCAGTACGGTCATAACTACTTCCAATGCCGATTTACCTTCTTTTTCGTGCATATCCACCGGGATACCACGACCATTATCAATCACAGTGATTGAATTGTTTTCGTTGATAAAAACCTGGATATTGTTACAATGTCCGGCCATGGCCTCATCGATGGAGTTATCCACCACCTCGTATACTAAATGATGTAATCCTTTTACTCCAATGTCACCAATGTACATCGCAGGACGTTTGCGCACTGCTTCCAATCCTTCAAGCACTTGTATGCTACTGGCGCCATAATTTGCACTGGCTTTCGCTCTTGCTGTTTCTACTTCGTTCATTTTTATTCTAAGTTGTTTATTTCGTGTGGGTTGATATCTTTAGCACGTCCCCTCTAAAATGGTAGGTAAGTGTCTAAAAAAACACACAAATATACCACAAATAATTGACATAAACGCTATTATTGGTGAGTTTTTTATGCAGGAATATGCACAAATTCAGATTAAATGCCGGTAATATGATTTCGATAACAAACACCCTTGTTATTTGTTATACGTTCAAATATTAGTTATAGTTTGGGATTGATTATTATAAAAATTTTATATTGAAAACCGCTTCGAGAAGAAACATATGGGATAAGTATTTTATAAATTTTCACTAGTGTCCTTTAAGGCAGATTTTGGCACTCTTTATCAATTGCCGTCCCACTTATGGGACTGATGAAATTGGCCTATTAGAATTGGCTTTAGCCAAATGTAATTATTATTTTGGATAAAGCTCATCATGTTTCTATACTTTCATGCGGTAGCTAAAGCAACCGTCAATTGAGACTCAACATAACACTAGAAACTCATTAAACAATTATATGATTTTAAAAGTGACTAAAGCCGACTATATTGACTGTTATAAAGTAAGTGTTCTATTTAATGATGGGGTGCGTAAAATAATTGATTTCTACGGCATTTTATTTGTGACTGATTACCCGGCATTCAGGCCACTCAAGAATCCAGAAGTATTTAAAAAATTCATTGTGACTGATACACTTGAATGAGATAATGGAAATATCGATATTGCACCTGAAACAATGTACGAAATGGGCGAAACAGTATTAACTACAGAAAAACAACGACGGGGTGGCTTTTTAGCCACCCCGTCGGTAATTTTATTCGAGTATCTCGTTGTCGTGCATTTCCTTCATGAAGGTCACGAAATCATTTTTCTGATCCGATTCCATCCACTCCATACTTCGTCGGGGATGAGCATTTAACGCTCCCGAAATCAAATATGGGATATGATAACCCCATTCAATTTCCTGTTGCAACGGATGGATATAATCCTGAATAACCTGCAACAACGGTAATAAGCGGTATTTCGGATTCTTTAGGAAAGCAATCAATATCTCAATGGGGCAATTCCCTGCACCACGGCCTAACCCCAGCAACGTAGCGTCGAGCATGGTGCAACCTTCCATCAGAGCTGTGTAAGTGTTCGACATGGCCATTTGCATGTTGTTGTGGGCATGTATCCCAATTTCCTTACCCGGCAGTGCTAGCATATATTTCCGTACCAAATGCTGGATCGATTCAATGTACATGCTCCCGAAACTATCCACTGCATAAAACACCTTCACCCGTGAATTGGCAATGTCCTTTAATGCCTCATCCAGTTCCAGTTCTCCAACAGTAGACACCGCCATCAGGTTAATACAGGTTTCATACCCTTTGTCCATGCAGTGATGGGCCAGTGCAATCGCCTTGTCCACTTGATGGATATAACAGGCCACCCTGATCATGTCGAGGGCACTGTCAGCCGCCATGGGTATATCCGTCAGGTCGATGCGGCCAATATCTGCCATAGCCGACAACTTTAGGTTCGTTTCATTTTTCCCTACAATGCGTTCCAGGTCTTTCTGATGACAGAACTTCCAGGGACCCATTTCTTTGCGGTCGAAGGCTTTCTCGCTGCTCAGGTAACCAATCTCCATATAATCGATACCCGCTTCCACACAAGCCTTATAAACTCCCCGGACAAAATCATCACTGAATTGCCATTTATTCATCAACCCACCGTCGCGAACGGTACAATCCATCACCTTAATATCCTGCTTGTACATTTTGTTTAAATTAAATAAAGACCACCCCCAACCCCTAAAGGGGAGTTTAAGTTAGTCTTGTTTTTATTTTGTTTTTTTTTACTTCTTCTCTCAATTAATTACTTCAACTCAATCAATTCAATCAACTCAATAACCAATCAACCAATCAACCAATCAATTTCTTCTCCAATATCTCCAGCTCCTTGCCAATATTATGATCCACCAGGAACCGGTAAATCTGTTCAAAAGTATCTTTATCCAATCCGTGTTTTTCGGCCCATTCACCCCGCACTTTAATCACATGATCCTTCCGGTGTTGGGCTATGACACTCTCCACGTCTTTCTTATATTTCACAATTTCATTCACATACTGAAACCTTAATCCGAACAGGGCAATGATTTCCTGATCGATACAGTCAATTTGTTCCCGTATTTCTTCTTTGCCGGTACATTCTGAAGGAGTCTTTGCTGGTTTCAAGGGGAGGTGCTTATTGTTGTTTGTTTTAAAAATCGTACAAAAATAACGATTTTGTTTTGATTGTTCAAATTTGTTGCCCCTTTTGATTTCAAATTGAAATAATTAATCAGGGAATTCTAGAATTCATTCTAATAAAAGCCAGTAACTTTTTAAAATAGTAAGCGGTATAAAGAAGTTTGAATACTAATGGAATACTACTGGAATACTAATGGATAATTAATGGAAGACGCTATAGGTTTACCTTAGTTCACTCTTAGTTCCCTTATAGATATCTCATAGATGTCTTATATCATTAAAGGGTTATTACATGTATAATATATCTAAGTGTGAATCATAAGTAGATTATCACAATACTAATTTCCTTTTCACTTAGTATTCCCTTGGTTTTATAGTTGAACTCAATCAGAACCCCGAATCAACATAGCCTTGTTTAGCCATAAACCTAAGAATAGTTCAATTGTGGTTTGTATTTTTCATAAAAAAACCGGGGGAATGACATCAAGTCATCCCCCCGGTAGAGAATATAATTTAAAAAAGATTTACAGCAGTTCCACGCTTCTTCTGACGAAGTTAGCCAGTGCTTCCCCTTTCAGCATGTTGCTGGCAAGTAGGGCCAGGTCGATCAATTGACGGACTTGTTTGGTTTCCGCGGCAAATGATTTCAGTACTGCTTTTTTATTGTCAGTCAGTTCATCCATTTTTTTCTGCAAGTCAGCCAGTTCATCTTTTTCGGCAGTAGGAATTTCTTCATCCTTCTTGTCTTTATGGCTTTCCTTCAGTTTGTCATGTTTGGTTTTCATTTCAGATAATTCAGAAGTTATGGGAGCAATGCTTATTCCACAGGCGGCTTCTTCATCAGAAAGGATTTTTTCAATAATCGGATGCGCTGTGTTCACCACTAAATTGTAACTGTCGGGCATTTCGCCGTAGAAGCTCATCATGCCACCCTGTAATGCCGACATTTCTTTCATACGACGCATAAATTCGTTTTGAGTAATGAACACCGGGCTTGTGGTTGGTGCAAGTTTCTCGAACGTAACGATAAAGTTGGTTTTTTCTATCGTTGGAATCTGCGAATCAAACACAGTAATCAAGGCATCTCGTTGATCGTTGGAAAGGGTTACCAGGTTCGTGTCGTCTTTTTGAATGATCTTGTCAATCACGTCACTATCCACACGAACGAAACGTGTTTTCTCGAATTTCTGTTCCAGTTGACCTACTACGTGAACGTCAAGTTGTCCATCCATGATCAGAACATCATATCCTTTGTCTTTGGCATGTTGGATGTAGCTATATTGTTCGTCGCTGTTGTTGGCATACAGGTAAATCACATCACCGTTCTTGTCTTTTTGGTTTTCACCTACCAGTGTTTTATATTCATCGAATGTGAAGTATTTGCCATCAATGTTTTTAAGCAACGCAAATTTCTCGGCACGTTCGTAGAATTTCTCATCACTGAGCATACCGTATTGGATGAAGAGTTTCAGGTTATCCCATTTCTCTTCGAATTGAGTGCGGTCGGCCTTGAATATTTCATTCAGACGATCGGCAACTTTTTTTGTAATGTAACCTGATATTTTCTTTACATTGGCATCACTCTGCAGGTAACTACGGGATACATTCAACGGGATGTCCGGTGAATCAATGACCCCATGTAACAATGTAAGGTATTCAGGAACAATGTTTTCGACGTGGTCGGTTACATATACCTGGTTGCAATACAACTGAATTTTATTGCGTTGCATTTCGATGTTGTTCTTAACCTTCGGGAAATAAAGTATCCCGGTGAGGTTAAACGGATAATCCACGTTCAGGTGAATGTGGAAAAGGGGATCTTCCGCCATCGGATTCAATTCGTGATAGAAGGCAGTATAATCTTCTTCTGTCAGGTCGGCAGGTTTGCGTGTCCAGGCAGGATTGGTGTTGTTGATAATGTTATCATTATCAGTTTCAACGTTTTTGCCATCTTTCCATTCTTTCTTTTTGCCGAAAGCGATTTCAATGGGAAGGAATTTGCAATACTTAGTCAGCAATTCCTGAATCTTAGTTTCTTCGAGGAAGTCTTTGTTGTCATCGTCAATGTGGAGGACGATCTCTGTTCCACGATCGGCTTTGATAGTGTCTTCGAGGGTATATTCGGGATCACCCTTGCACGACCAGTGTTGTGCTGTGGTATCCGCTGCATAGGATTGTGTAAAGATTTCAACCTTTTTGGAGACCATGAACGACGAATAGAAACCTAAACCGAAGTGTCCGATAATAGCCTGGGCATCGTTTTTGTACTTTTCGAGGAACTCTTCGGCACCCGAGAAGGCAATTTGGTTGATGTATTTGTCGATTTCGTCGGCTGTCATTCCAATACCACGGTCAGTAATGGTGAGCGTGCCTTTCTTTTTATTTACATCCACACGCACGGTGAGGTCACCTACTTCGCCTTTAAAGTCACCCACTGAAGCCAGTGTTTTCAGTTTCTGGGTGGCATCTACTGCATTCGACACTAATTCACGCAGAAAAATCTCATGATCGCTGTACAAAAATTTCTTGATAACGGGGAAGATATTATCACTCGTTACCCCAATGTTTCCTTTAGCCATTGTTCGTTATATGTTAATTAGTTAATTATGTTAATTGGTTGATTAGTTTAGACTGGTTATGATGTTTAATTGTATTTCGGGCAGTAAGTTTTATGGAAACAGCTTTAGACAAATAAAGTGCCAATAGGGAGGATGTGACAGAATGACAGGGAAAGAAGTTAAATTAAGAATAATTGAACAATATTTCATGAATGTTATTATAATAAAGCAAACTTTTTAATATTGGTTGACGCTGACATGTCTACGACGATGTCAGGTTTGTGATGAAAGGTTTTGATTTGGTAACGCTGACATGTCTTCGACGATGTCAGGTTTGTAATGATATGTTTTGATTTGTTTGACGATGTAAGGTCTATGATGAAAAACCTGTCAGCGTGCTTGCACCTGACAGCGTTAAACAATAGAAAAGAAACCAATTAAACTACATATTATGGGAAATCCTGAATTGTTATTACCCGGTAAATTTTACCATATTTACAATAGAGGTATTAATGGAGAAATTCTATTTCATTGTGAAGAAAATTATCTGCATTTCCTGGGACTTTACACAAGATATATAGATCCAATTGCAGAGACTTATGCCTGGGTGTTGATGCGGAATCATTTTCATCTTTTGATCCGGATAAAAGAAAATATCCGGTATGAATATCAAAAACCGGATGAAAGGAATATAAAGGAGACAGAACAATTTGAGTTAATGAAGTGGCAAACAATTTCAATTGGACCAGAAGAAATTTCAGAGACTAAAGTTCCTGTTCCGTACCGACATTTCGCTCATATGTTTAATGCTTATACAAAATATCTCAATGAAAGAATTAATCGTCATGGGAATCTATTTGAACGTCCCTTTAAAAGAAAGATGATAACAAATTCAAATTACCTGAAAAGAGTCTTGGTGTATGTACATAACAATCCGGTGCATCATAACTTCTGTGTACATCCGATGGATTATCCTTGGTCATCCTATTTAACCTGTATCTCTACCAAACGAACAAAACTTCAACGGGAGGCCGTCATGGGTTGGTTCAATAACAAGGCAAACTTTGTACATTTCCATGAAGGGAAAGTGGAAGTCGAAGAGATAGAACATTGGCTGGAACTATAGTAATAGGCGCTGACATGTCTTCGACGATGTCAGGTCTTTCATGATAAACCTGTCAGCGTGCTAGCACCTGACAGCTTTAAATCATAAAATGTGTCTCAAGTCATTGAACTTCAGAAGGAGGATAAAGAAAACGGCTGAACTTTATCGTAGTAGTTCAGCCGGATCTTTATAGTTGTAAACTGGAGATTGTTTTGTCATAGTTTGCTGGAAGTTAACAGATAGATAATGAATTCGTTATTTTATTTAAATAAGAATCCCTTTCTTGCTAGGCAACGTACTCCCTGTGTTTTGGCACGAACAGTCAAAGCATTATTATTAGGATAATATCTCCATTGTAAATCCGATATTACGATGTTTGAATAAGTTTCTACGGTTGTTGAAGTTGTTGCAGTTTCTGAATATGAATCTGTTTTCAATACTAACTCATTCCAGCCTTTTTTGAATGTAAGATTATAATTTATTTTTATTATTTCGATATATCCATCCCGCTGTGTGTTATATTGTACTTCTGTTCCTTTTACTGTAAAAGGTCTGTCGGAATACTTAAATGATGAAACAGACCATCCTGCTTTGAAATTTGTATAAGATGGTTCATTAGATTTGTAAATTTTCCCTGTGTATATTCCTCCTTTATGGGCATAAATATTAAAGTAATGTACATATCCAGTCATAGCCGCTGTATCACTAACAATTACTCCATTGGGAATAGCTCCTATTTTACTTAAAATAGGAGTAGTTAAAGCTACCGAAAAGTTCCCGTCTGATGACACAGTACTTTTGCCTATTTTTTTTCCAGCAAAGACGACATTGTAGCCTAATTGTAAACCTATACTGTCAGCATGGACCTCGATGGAATCAATCCTATTAGAAGCATTGACGATGATTCCACTAATTACTCCTTCGCTTGATATAGAGCTATCGACAATTGTTACATCATCTTTTTTGCAACTATAGAAAATAACAAGTAATACAATTACAATAATTCTGAATGCTGTTTTCATACTAATATTTTGTTTTAGTTGTTTACTCTCCTGTTTTTCGGCAGCTGCTGTTTATAGTTTAATCTATCTTTTTAAGACAGTACTTCCGTTGTTTTATTGAAATAAGAATCCCTTTCTTGCTAGGCAACTTACTCCTTGTGTTTTGGCACGAACAGTCGAAGCATTATTATTAGGATAATATCTCCATTGCAAATCCGATGTAACGGTGTTCGAATAAGTTTCTACGGTAGTTGAAGTAGTTGGAGTTTTGGAATAGGAGTCTACTCTCCTTACAATTTCATTCCAGCCTTTTTTGAATGTTATGCTATAATTTGTTTTTAGATTTTCATATGTATCTGCATGAATTTCTGTTCCTTTTATGGTAAAAGCCCTGTCGGAATACATAAATTGAGAAACAGACATTCCTGCTTTGGTACTGTCAACACCTAAACTGTAATTGATTTTGTATACAGAGCCGGTATATATTCCACCTTTGTAGGCTTCAAGTCCATACAAATTTCCAACCAATGCAGTTGTATCACTAACAACTACTCCACTTGCAAGACTCCCTAATTTACGTAAAACAGGATTGGTTAATACTAACGAAAATTTTCCGGTTGATGGCACGGCGCTTTTGCCTAAAAGAATAATACTATCAATATTATTAATATAACCAAAATAACTATAGAATTTAATGGAATCAATCCGGTTTGAATCATTCACAATCGTTCCACTAAATACTCCATCGCTTGTAATTGAACTACTCGTACCCGGAGATACATCACTTTTTTGGCAGCTATAGAAAGCAGCCATTAATACCATTACAATAATTCTGAAAGTTGTTTTCATAAATAATATTATGTTTTTTTAATTTGTACAAAAGTATTAAAACTATTTTAAATGATTGATAACATTACGAATATTGTTTGACATTCTTAAATTTATTGATCCGATTGTAGTGAATCATGATTTTTATCTTCTTGGGATATTTATTTCACGTTGACATATCTTCGACGATGTTAGGTCTTTGAAGTTAACTTTGTCAACAAGAACCTTTCATCTAATTGCACCTGTCAGCGTTCATAAATCAATTTTCATCATTTATTTGTTTATCCAACATATTCTTTTACTTTATTTCCCTGCTAATTCAATCCAGTATCGGTATAATTCAACGAGTACATCTCTCCGGAATTTGCTCTGAAGACCCTTTAATTCCATAACAGACCTAAAACGGAAGTAGTTCGGATTGTATCCACATTATATCAGGTAGAACCCTTTTTGGTCAATCCATCTTTAATTGTTAGACTGGTCAATCAAAATTTTCATATTTTGACTAAAGTCTATGAAAAAGTTAGATATTTCTGATTAATTCATAGACTTTGATTATATTTGTACCGAAAATAAACATTCAAGTAATATGAAACGTAAAGTTTTAGAGCAATTAATAGGTTGGAAAAATAACCCAAAACGGATGCCACTGATCGTAAATGGTGCTCGTCAAGTGGGAAAAACCTACATTATCAAGGAGTTTGGGCAGTTGCATTTCAGTAGCGTGGTATATGTCAATTTGGAAACCAACCTTGCCGTTAATTCTTATTTTGATACGGACATTACGCCACTGCGGATAATCCAATACCTGGAAACCGCTACCAACACACGTATTATTGCAGGCGAAACACTGATAGTGTTGGATGAGATTCAATCGTGCGCCCGTGCTTTGACTTCCTTAAAAACCTTTTACGAAGAAGCTCCCGAATTTCACATTGTGGCAGCTGGCAGTTTGCTGGGTGTAGCCGTGAACCGGGAGAATTATTCGTTTCCAGTGGGTAAAGTGGATGAACTGACTATGTTTCCAATGGATTTCGAAGAATTTCTTTGGGCAACGGAAAAAGAAATGTTGGGTGAAGAAATAAGGAATCATTACGGCACAAATCATGCTTTGCCTGAGATTTTACACACACAGGCTATAGAATTTTACAAGCAATACCTTATTGTGGGCGGTATGCCAGCTGTAGTACGTGAGTTTATTGAAACAAAAAGTTTAATAACCGCTATCGATATTCAGGGACGGATCCTGAACGAATATATTGCCGACATGGCAAAATATGCCAGTGCCACCACGAGTGTGAAAATTCGTGCTTGTTACAATTCCATTCCATCTCAGTTGGCAAAAGAGAACAAGAAATTTCAATACAAAACTGTCCAAAAAGGAGGAACTTCCACCATTTTTGGTGAAGCAATAGAATGGCTTAATTATGCCGGCGTTGTACTTAAATGCCAGAAAATCAATCATGGCTTTTTGCCTATAGCTGTTTATGCCGATTTGAGTGATTTTAAACTTTATATGAGTGATACTGGCATGTTAACCATGAAATCAGGAATGCCGCATCAAATTATTCTTTCGCAATTAGAAGAGGACAATGGTTTCTTGGGAGTATTGAGCGAGAATTATGTAGCTCAGGCATTAACAGGAAATGGTTTTCCATTGTTTTATTGGAAAAATGAAAATACTGCCGAGCTTGATTTTGTACTTCAAATTGATGGGAAAGTAATTCCAGTGGAAGTAAAAAAAGGAAATCGCACTAAATCTGTCAGCATGAATTTGTTTGTGAATAAATATGATTGTCCATATGCCATTCGTATTTCCAAAAAGAATTTTGGGTTTGAGAATAATATCAAATCGGTGCCCTTTTATGCCGTGTTTTGTATTGAAAAAAATTAAAGACTCACTTTCAACCATTAATAATTCTCTAAAATAAAAAAATGGAAAAATACGTCCAAATTATTGGCTCACTTACAGCTGAACAAAAAGTTGATTTTCTTGAAAAAGTATTGATGAATTCCAAAGAGTTACAATCTCAATTTGTAAAATACTTCACTAATAATCAAAAAGATAAAGTTAGTATTGCAATCAATTTTAATGAAAAAGTGATAGAAATGGCCAATGATTATCAAGAAACCCTGGAAGCACTTGATTTGAATGAACCCGACTACGACCGCTACCACAACAGAAACGACAGGTATTATGAAGAATGGGAAATGGCGCAGGAGGCTGTGGAAGAAGAAGTGGATGAATTATTCCAGTCCTACAAAGTAAATATGATTGCGCAAATTTCACAAGGAAATATTGAATTGGCAATGGCTCAACTTACGGGCTTATTGATAGCTTGTTATGAAGCTGATGTAGATGATGATTGTAGCAATTTAGGCGATTCACAGACATATTTTGTCGATAGCTTAAAAGTGATAGAAAAAGATCTGGAAGTTGAAATTAATCGAACAATTCTTAACACTAAGTCTGTATCTGAAACTATTAATGATATCCTGCTTTGTTTTAGAACAGGGGAAGCAAATTTATTTTCACCGGACATTCACGATTTGATCATGACTGCACTTTTGCGTAATAATCCTGAAAGTTGCGAAGAAGTTTATGAGGATTGTAAACTAAATAGTTATAATATCGAACTTTTCCCAAATACTTACCTGCAAGCAGTGCGCATTATTAATCCTGAATTATGGGTGACGGAAGCAGAAAAACTTTGTGCATTCAATGTGGGAGTGGCTACTGAATTGCTTGAATATCAATCAATAGCTGACAAAGTTTCGTTTCATAAAAATGCCAAAATACTTTTTCCAATATTTTCAATCAACTTGATTAACTTGATTGCAAGTGCTATTGATGACGATTACGATGTTGAGTTCAGCAAAAAACTATTGATTTACAAAACTAATTCTCAACGAAAAATTGAAGACTATAAAAGGTTGGCTCTACTGTTCACCAATGAAGAAA
>CAIYOZ010000081.1 GCA_903927945.1 uncultured Bacteroidales bacterium
AGCGGTGATGGGGTCGTGAATATTCCACGTCTGTGTGTCTGTTCCTAAACTTTGCGTCGCTTTGACTGTAAGTACGTGATCACCCGCCTGTGCAGTGTACACATACGATTTCTGAGTGTTCGTTAGGGGCGCATCATCCAAGGTCCAGGTGTAGGTTGCGTTAGATGGAAACACATTTACGCTAAACGTCATCTGCTCGTCCAATGTCATGGCGAAATCATTCGTGGATGGAGTTTTAGATAGAATACACCCGCTCAGTATGGATACGAGAATTGCGATAAAAAGAAATAAAACATACTTTTTCATTGTACCCTCCTCATTTATTGTATTGGCGTCTATTCACAAAGCTGCAACGGCAATTTAATATAACATACACGTGTTGAAGTTTAAGTTAAAATGATAAAGACTTTTGTTAATGAATCATAAACGGGCCGATGTTTCAGCTAACCAAAGCGATTAAACAGGGAGGTTTTCCATGGGAAACGGGTTCTTGATGTCTGATACTGGACCATTATTGGATCAGGTATGGAAAATCATTAATAAAGAACTGGACGGGGTCATCCCTTTTGACAATTACTCTGAATTCGCAGCAAGAAGATTTGAAAAAAGTACAGGAACGCAAACTGTATATCGGATTTTTGACACGGAAAAGCTCAGTAAAATGATAGTGGAGCACTATGCCATTCAGGATAAAATGCGCAGACTGGTGCTAAATATATTCCCCCAAACCGGATATGACATACCGATTTTTACCTTTCAAATAGGCGGTCAGCCCCCGGAAAAAACATTGTTCCTATTAGATATCATTCCTGTCGGTGTTGAAAAAGAGCACAAGGAGCTCCAAAATATTTGTAACCAATATTTATCGTCGGGTATAAACAGCACCCAAAAAGCATCTGGGTAGGTTAAAGATATATCATCTCCTTTCGGACTGGTTTGTCAGTATAAGTCCATGGATATAAACCTTGTGATAGAAGCCCTCATCAGTTACCTTCGGGTCTGGAAAGTGACTTATTACATATCGGCAAAGCCGCATCAAAATCCTGATACAGAAAGTTTGGTTACCGCTAACATCCTCCGGTTTAAACAAATCCTCATGCCAACGATGCCTGTTTAAACATTTATGAAAAAAATTTTGGAAAGATTATACTGGGAACACTGGAATATGTTGCTTTTGATTCATACCCATCACTAAATCCAGAAACCATTGCAGATAAAGAAACTGTTAACCCGGTTGATAAAGAAGAATGCTTCTCTGGTGATATTGTATGGGAGGAAGACGCCAAGGAGTATTTAAAAGAAGCCCCTTTTTTCGTCCGTAAAAGTATCAAAGATGCTGCTGAAAAAAAGTCTAGGGAAGCCGGAAGCATGGTTATTACAAAACAATTTATTGATCAACTCAGGAAATAGTTTTCCAGCAGAAGAAATACTACTGTACCATAAATGGCAAAGCAATTCATTCCACCTGACCTGAAGGACAACATCAAGGTCATGAGACACAACTTCCCACAATGAATGAATTTTTCCTTTAGAATTAGTCAATATGATGCCTTCAACGTAAAAACATCCTAAAGTTTACTGCACCAAGTTCTGCAAGAAAGGCGAGAGTTGCTGCAAAAAGGATTGAACATTTCAGGAATAAGCAAGTCAGGAAAAATTAATCTACTTTTTGAGGGGACTTCATAAAAATAATTTTTAAAGTACTTGCTGACCCAAGCCAGAATTTACCGTTTTTATTGTCTATCAATTGCGCAATAAAAATCTGTTCTTATCTCTCCTGACTACTGGCTGTTGAGTTATTAGAATCCCACAATAATATTCATATGCGATATGCGCTCACCTTTGTCATCAACAACGC
>CAIYOZ010000082.1 GCA_903927945.1 uncultured Bacteroidales bacterium
ACAAAACACCCATACGTGAGTTATTATGCGAGCAACATCAATTAAATCAAAATGTCAAAGAACAACTAAAATTCGATTTTTAAGTAAATTATTAACGCAACAGCACTAGATCACATTCTAAAATTTTGCTATTTCGTAATTCTCTCAAGCCATTTCAACATTCCAATCATCGTAAACATGGAAGTCAGGCAGGCTACTACAAATACTGTCCAGGTCAATGATATGGGTATACTCTTATAGAATATGGCTCCAATCAGCAACAATTGATTTCCTATTGCCGTGGCTCCCAGCCAGCAACCCTGCATAAGACCCTGATATTTGGGAGGCGCTACCTTTGAAACAAAAGAAATACCCATCGGACTTATGAATAATTCAGCTATTGTGAGTATCAGGTAGGTTCCAATCAATAAAAATGGTGTAACACGTTGTTCATCCGGCAGTCCACCCATAAGGGTAATCTCACCCTTAGAAGGTAACCCCAGGGAACAAACACTCATCACCACATAGGCAAACGCTGCTATACCCATCCCAATAGCAATTTTCCTTGGTGTGGAAGGTTCTTTTCCCCTGGAGCGTAACATTCCAAAAACTGCCATGATCACCGGAGTCAGAAACACGACAAAGAATGGGTTGATTGATTGGAAAATCTCCGCTCCCTGGAATGTGATAAAACCTACATTGAACTTCAATCCGCTCAGCTTCGTATAATCTTTGGCAAAGAAAGTCAAGGTAAGTCCATTTTGGTGAAAGGAGAACCAGAAGAAAATCACGACCGCAAAAACCGCAAACAGGGCATATAGTCTTTGTTTTATTTCTTTGACATCCATCTCAACCGTTGAGGTTAACGATCGTTCGTATGCGGTCTTCGGATCTGGAAACTTCTTTTTGTTCAACACATATACAATGAGAGAAATAATCATTGCCAGAATGGCTACACCAAAAGCATAATGAAATCCTGTAGCAAAAAGGTTCAGGTATTCTTTGGCAAATGTAGTCATTTCAGTACCGCCGCACCCGGCTTTTAACGCCAGTTGATGCAATCGGGTGAACGCTTCGGGCGATATGTTCCCATTCAATTGTTCGTGACAAAGGGCTGGAAGGTCCGAATTATAAGCAAAGCCATGAGAACTCACCCACCAGTTACGGATTCCTACCGCCGCAAACGGAGCGAATATGGCACCCACATTGATAAACATGTAAAACAGCGAAAACCCGGAATCCCGTTGTGCAGCATATTTCGGATTGTCGTACATCTGACCAATCAGCGCTTGCAAGTTCCCTTTAAAAAGACCATTCCCCAATGCAATGACAAATAACCCGGAACAAGTCATTGCAAGATAGATTCCAAATAAACCTGCTGGCACAGGTGTGGGAGTTGGAATTGCAATCATGAAATAACCCAGGGTCATCAAGATCAGTCCTATCAGTATGGTGCCCTTATAATTACGTTTCTTATCGGCAATCAGGCCGCCCACAAAAGCCAGGATATAAATGGAGAAGTAGAAGGTGGAATAAATAATGCCGGCTTTCACTTCGTCTAATCCAAATTTCGCCATTAGAAACAATGACAATATCGCCATCATGGTGTAAAATCCGAATCGTTCACCCATATTGGCTAACGAAGCAGCAAGTAATCCTTTTGGATGCTTTTTAAACATAGGTAATTGGTTAATTGGTTAATTGGTTGATTGGTTAATTAGTCGAGATGGGATGATTGTCTGTAAATCTTCAAACAATCAATGCACTTAAAACCCGGAAAGCGTAATTATTTAAACTCTACAAACCCAAAAACCAGAACGCGGAACACAGAACGCGGAACTCGGAACACGCTATGGCTTCATCACCACCCCTTTATTTTTCTTACCGTCTACTTTCAAAAGGATCGGTTTCTCAAAACGGACATGCCTCAGATATTCCGATTCATACAATGCGGGTTGGGCATTCAGAAAGTCTGTATCATACGACCCATCATGAAGAAATGGGTTTATGGTGAAATAAGCTACCCCAAAGGAAGTCAGGTTCTGGAAGAAATGTGTTCCCTGACTTGGATCCACCCTGTAATTAGACAGGCCGGATTCTACAATCAACCGGGCATTACTGATATGAGTCCATTTCACAGGGATTCCAAGCCATGGATCAGCCGATCCCCAACGTCCGGGACCTACCAACACATAATGACGGTTCTCAGCCACCAACTGACGGTTCACTTTCTCTATCTCGTACATGATCAATTGATTCTTCGCCGCACTGAACGCTTCAGGCTTGACGTAGACCAGGTCAAAAATATCGGAAGTTATCCCATGACCCAATGCACTGTTACAGGTAATAATGGTATCTTCTACCAGTATACGGCCTATATCC
Organism: uncultured Bacteroidales bacterium; assembly: GCA_903927945.1. Classification (GTDB taxonomy): domain Bacteria; phylum Bacteroidota; class Bacteroidia; order Bacteroidales; family Paludibacteraceae; genus Paludibacter. The sequence continues at coordinate 2,362 of CAIYOZ010000082.1, forward strand.
TCATTGATCATTTCCTTGCTATCCACAATTGGGCGGATCTGAAGCAAATAGAAGACATGTTGCCTGGCAGGAGAGTAATCCAAATTGACAGCAAATTCAATTTCAATAGGACGTCCCATTTCAGTTTGTGCGATATGTAATATTTCCTTTAGAATAGAAGCCAGTGGAAACACATTATGTTGCAGGACATTGGCAAAGGTGATCAGTTTTCTCCCGCCTTCATACAAGTTATCGTAGATAGCCTGGTCGTGGTGGTTATATGTGGAGGCTATGTATCGTAATGTCCCATCCTTCTCAGCTTCACCGATCCCAATCTTTAACAAGTTAAATCCATCATCCACCTGAGGAACAAAGTGAGTAAGACTTAAATCAAGTGCATTAAAGTAAGTTTGTGTTTCCCTAAGTGCATATTCCACACTACTTGTCTGCAATATATTATTTGGATAAGCCGGTGAAAAGCGCAAAGTCATACCCCCATCCATGATATACTTACCGAGTCCCATGGCAATGTTGGCAATCCCATCTTCGGGTTTCTCTGCTCCTATGGGGTAATAATTCAACGAGCGTGCCACCCCTGAAAATGATGGATAGAATCTGTTTTCGTAGGTGTTCCCACAGATTTCCTGTAGTACGATCGCCATTTTTTCTTCATCAATAACGTTCTTGGTAGCCGTCATATACGCCTTGCTATCCCGGTAGAAAACCGATGCATAGACAGCTTTAATGGCTTCAGTGATCATTTCCAGCATCAGGGTTTTACTGTCACTTTTATAGGGTACCATATACGTCGAATAGATACCCGCAAATGGCTGGTAGTGGGAGTCTTCAAGCAAACTTGAAGACCGTACAGCGATGGGTGAGTTCACCGCTCCCGTGAAAGCCAATAAATCGGCAATTAGTTTTTGAGGAATTCGCGCTTTCAGGAATGCCTTGAGAATGTCCGCATCATCCATATCGGACAAGGCGATGGTATAAAGCTGGTTTAGCTCCATGAATTCTGTAAAGTTTTCCGTACACAACACCACGGTTTTGGGTATGGTAATCTGACTATTCTCAAATTTCTCAAGGCTCTCATTACGCTTGATCATAGCATCAATGAATGCAAGCCCACGCCCTTTACCGCCTAAGGAACCTTCACCTATACGGGCAAAATTAGAATACTGATCAAACCTGTCCCGTTGAAAAACAGCCACTACTCCCCTATTCTTGACTTTCCGGTACTGAACGATGGCATCAAAGATAACCTGACGCACCCGGTATAAATCACTTGAAGCAAAATTATCCACATTAATATTTTTCAGAAATTCAGCCAGGGGAAACATGGCACGGGAATATAACCAGCGGGAAATATTATTTCGTGACACATGGTAATACAACGATTCGTCGCTGATATTAAAGAGGCATTCCTGCAAGCCACGCAGGTTTTCTACACGGGCTTCTTCCACCCCTGTATCGGGATTATTAAATACAAAATCACCAAAGCCAAAGTTCTCTGTAATCTTCTCACGCAACTCGATGAGAAAAGTCTTCGACATTTTATTTAAGAAGGCAGCTTTAACAAAATCGGCCGGTGCATGATTTTGTTCATCGGTAGAATCAACAATCAACGGAATGTGGGTATCATGAATCCGTATTTCATTGCACAGGTTGATACCGGCCATTTTATTCTTAACGCCCTGTTGTGGATAACTGACATCGGTGATCACCCCTAACATATTATGCCGGTATTTATGATAGATTTCCAGGCCTTCTTCGTACGAACGGGCCAGCAATATCTTTGGACGACCCCGCATACGTAATGTTTGTTCATGTTCGTTTAATGCTTCAGTCATGAACGAACGTGACTGTTTGAAAACGAATTTATACAGATGCGGCACAATGGATGAATACCAACGAATGGAATCCTCCACGAATAAAATGACCTGTACTCCCACTGAGTTCACATCTTCTTCCACATTCATTCGATCTTCAATCAGTTTAATAATAGCCAACAGGATATCGGAATTCCCCAACCAACTGAATACATAATCGATCGCACTTAAATCTTCATTGGCTATCCGGCTTGAAACAGATTTTGAGAAAGGGGTGAGTACTACAATTGGAATATCGGGATATTGTTCCTTCACTTTTTTGGCCCATTCGAATGGATTAATACTATCACCACTAGGCATGGAAATAATCAGTTCAAAAGTCCTGTCTTCAAGTTGTGCATTCGCTTCTTCTTCGTTCGACACCAGGGTGAACCGGGGAGGATACCGCAAATGTAACGAGGTATACTCATTGAAAATCAATTCGTCAATACGGCCATCCTCTTCCAGTACAAAGGCATCGTACTTGCTGGCAAACAATAATACATTATAAATGCGGTGCGTCATTAGGTTGGCAAATGACGTATCCTTGAAATACAGTTTTTTTATGTTCGGAGTATTCATATGTAATTCATATTTCACAATTAATAATGCAGATTTCACAGTACGTGAACACAACCCTTGAATGAAACAACCATAACAAAAGTACTAAAAGCTTTTAATTTTTAGCAATAAAAACAAATAATTATGTACCTAAAACAACTTAGAAGCAAAATATATTATTATTTATGTACATTTGTTAGTATGAATCAATGCTTTATATCGGGATATTTCATACATGTTCATTTTTTTGAAAAATAAAGACTTTTTTCAACCAATATCAGTCTGAAAATGTTCTCATAATTGAATAATCCAACTGGCAGGCAAATTAAATCTAACAAGTAATAAATCAATAAAACATGCTTAGTATCGACAACTATCCTCAGGAATATATTAATGAATGTCATGCAAAAATCGACGAACAGCTTTCAACGTACAAGGACCTTATTACCATCGCCAGGATGCAGTGCGGTGCCAGTGAAGCCATGCTCGATAATGCCATTGAATCATTTGAATCCTCATTTTTCAACAATATGTTGCTGGCACTGGATAATTATTTTAGCAACCGGAACAGGATGCTTGAAATGAAAGATGGAAATCCATTGAATGAATTCAGGATGCTATGCGATTCTATCAGGAATAACGGGAACATACTAATGGAGGATATATCCATCAACTATCAACCTGACAACTCTTTGTTGAAGTATCGTATTGGGGATGAAATCAAATTAAATGACACTGATTTCTTTCGGGTATATACCGCTTTTTTCAAAGAAATAGAGAACAAATTTTCTGTAACTGCCAATTCGGTCAGTTTATAATTCTAAATGACAGGGTGAATTAAGATTCCATACCATCAAAAAAATATCAAACTTGAAACTTTAAAAAAAATAAACCATGTTCAAGTCATTTAGCACCGAAGAGTATATAAACTCATTTTCCCCTGAGATTCAACAACTCCTGGCACAAATACGTGAAACTATCCGGCAGGCTGCTCCCGGGGCCGAGGAAGTGATCAGTTATCAGATGCCTGCATTGAAACTGAATGGAATACTGGTGTGGTATGCTGCATTCAAAAAACATATTGGTTTTTTCCCCACAGCTTCTGGAATTGAAGCATTTAGGGATCAATTATCTGCCTATAAATTATCAAAGGGAACAATCCGGTTTCCTCTCGATAAGCCCATGCCACTGGATCTGATATCCGAAATCGTCAAATTCAGGGTTTCTGAAAATCAGAAAAAAGCAACCTCGAAATTGAAAATGAAATACTGAATCTATTTGCATTTTGTCCACGACCCCTTCACTATTCGCGACAGGGTAGGTAAACATAAAGAAAGTAAACACTCCATAAATCCACCCTTCGTTTATTGTAATTTTCTTACAAATTATAGTAGTCCTCACTCCAACTTTCTCAACTTGAATATTGTTATATAACTGCTTGCTAATAATCAAATTATTGTATTATTTAAACATTATACAATAAACTGATTATTATCCCAGGCGCTTTAAATGTAATTATAAGTATATCAATTCATTTTAAAATCAAAAACTACCATGTTTACAATCGATCAAATAAATGCGGCCCGCTTTAATGATAAGGGCAAATTAAAATTCCCCGAATACGTACGGGAAATTATTAAACTGGGGGTAACCAGTTATGAAACTTTTGTGGAGGATGGACATACTGTCTATCACGGTAATCAGGGCTTCCAACTTGTATCAGAATCAATATACGACGCTTTGACAGTAAACCATCAATCCGACATGGCTCAATTTCAGCGTGACCTGAAGATTCATCAGGATGGACACCGTGACTATCTGACTTTCTGCAGTGACTGTGCCAAAGCCGGGGTTGAAAAATGGGTGGTTAACATGTCGGACAAGACGTGCACCTATTTCAATAAGGCCGGACAGAAAATGTATTCCGAAAAAATCCCTGTCATGCAGGAGGATAATCAATTGCAAGAGCATAGATAAATCTATTCCTGACTTTTTTGGATTGTGTACAGTGTATTCACCAGGCAAGGCGAACCAAAAGTAAGGTAACCTTTATGTGAATGGTATTCCTGCAACCGGACTCAACTTTACCCGGTAATAATTTGTTATATAAGTGCTTAATGATAAATTTAATGTATAGGATTACTTACAAAAGGTATCTTAAAATCTGTTGAAGGAAAATACACACAGCTTAATTGAGGAATTGGACGATGCATCCTTTTTCTCAGGACTGTTTTAAATGGAAGTAATCAACAATCATTCAATCACTTTTAAAACAAATAACCATGTTTACGATAGAACAAATAAAAAAAGCGCATTCCAGGGTAAAGAGTGGAGCTGATTTCCCGAATTTTGTCCAGGACCTGATTCAACTGGGGGTCAATGGATTTGAAACCTATTCGGAAGACGGACACACCACATATTTCGGATATTTAGAATACACCGTGGAATCAGGTCCAATATATGACAAAATAATGGTAAACGATCAAATTGATAAGTTACAATTTCAGCAGGACCTAAAGGCAAATCAGGAAGGCAAGACGGATTTTGTCACATTTTGTCATGATGGAGCCAAATCAGGAATTGAAAAATGGATAATGGATATGTCAAATATGACATGCACGTATTTCAGTAAAGCAGGTGATCAGATATTGGCCGAAGCCATTCCGATACCCCATGAGAAAAGCAGTACATATTATCCGTAGAACTTCCTCATTGGGTTTAAAGTACTGACCGGCGAGTTCCCCGTATCTATTCTAAAACGTTATGACCATGAAAAGGACTAGAATGATCATCATTGTATTGCTATTAGCAGTCATTGTGGCAATTTTGGTACTGTTAGCTTATGTCAGGTTTGCACTGCCCAATGTGGGTAAGCCGGAGAACATCCAGGTACTTATGAATGATAAGAATATCGAACGCGGCAAATACATGGCCAACAGTGTGTGTGTTTGTATAGATTGTCATTCCAGGAGAGACTGGTCAAAATTTGCAGGTCCACTCATTGTCACCACCAAGGGTCAGGGAGGTGAAGAGTTCAGTCAGAAATTCGGATTCCCCGGGAAGTATTTTGCCAAAAACATTACTCCCTATGGGATTCGTGACTGGAGTGATGGGGAAGTGCTCCGGGCTATGACTTGCGGTGTAAGTAAAAAGGGCAACCCGCTGTTCCCGGTAATGCCCTACCTCGATTATGGTTTGCTCGATAGGAATGATGTGTATGCCATCATCGCCTATATCCGTACCCTGACACCCATCGAAAACAATATCCCGGCATCGGTATCCGATTTCCCGATGAACATTATCATCCATACTATTCCTCAAAAAGCCAACTTTACCACGATTCCTGACAAGACAAAAAAAGAGGCCTATGGGGAATATTTGTTCACAGCTGCTTCCTGCGCCGATTGCCATACCCCGCAGGATAAAGGGAAACCCATCAAAGGTATGGATCTTGCCGGAGGATTTAAGCTCCCAGTGGTCACCGGTGGAACTGTAATTTCAGCGAACATTACCCCGGACATGGAAACGGGTATTGGTGCCTGGCCCGAGGAAGCATTCGTCAACCGTTTTAAAGCCTGTTCCGATCCCAAATATATTCCGATAAACATTACTCACGGCATGTTCAATACCTACATGCCCTGGACGATGTATGGCACCATGCAGTCCTACGACTTGAAAGCTCTGTATGCCTATTTGAGAACTGTAAAACCGGTTAAGAATAAAATTACTAAATTTAATCCCGAATAAACTCATATATTATCCAAAAGAGTCTCCTCCTTTCTTTCCAAAATAAAGGACATTCCATTTACCTGGAAAGCGATTCATTTCGTAATCACATTCCTGAGTTTCATTTTGCCTTTATGGGTGATTTATTCATAACCCAGTATATTCCCTTTTCCCAATTTCCTTATGATCCTCTTTAGCGTAGTTATGCAGCTTACCCGCAAGAGTAGCTTCTTCCCATTTCTTCAGTTTTCCTGTATATTACCTGTACAGTTCGTTCTTAGTACGTTCTAGGTTTAAATATGATTTAAAGGTATAACGAAGTGTATAGGTTCATAGTTGAGCAGTTGGGCAGTTGAGCAGTTGAGCAGCTGATTTTTAGTTGATTGAGTAAGTAAATTAAGTTGGATTAAGTTGATTTAATTAGACACTAAAAACTAATCAGTGAACCAATCATCCAACCAACAAACAAACAAACAAACAAACAAACAAACAAACAAACAAACAAACAAACAAAACAAACAATCAATGATACAAAAAAACCAATAAATTAAAATATATTTATACTTTTGCCAGACAAATTGTATAAAATGCTACGATCGTCCCATATTCGTTATTTTCTATATTCCATACTCGTTCTATGTGTTTACGGTTGCACGGGCATACCCGAAGGAATGAAAACGGCTGAGGGGCTGTTGGAAACAAAGCCTGATTCTGCCTTGCGATTACTGAGGAAGGTGAATACTCACAGGCTGTATACCCCGTCCAATAAGGCGTTTTATGCCCTGCTGATGAGCCGGGCACTGGATATGAACGACCTGAAAGTTAAATCCGATTCTATGATCAAGTTTGCCTCCGCTTATTATACATCGGTGGAACCCGAACGGGCAGGATATGCCTGGTTTTACCATGCTCGGGTAGAGCAAAACCGTGGGAATGCCGACAAGCAGGCCGATGATTTGATGAAGGCACAGGGATTTGCCCAACAGACGAATAATTTCAAACTAAATGGATTAATTTATTGTGACAAAGCAAGCATGTATGCCTCGCAACGTCAGTTTGACAGCATGATCAGGTATAACCGACTGGCATATCATTCCTTCATGCATTTGAAGAATACCCGTAACAGTGTGATCAGCCTGTTAAATATAGGCTATGGATATTTGTATAAATTAAACTGTGACAGTGCTGTACAAAATTATCGTCTGGCCGAAAAACTGTCATCGTCCCTCCATGATACGCTCTTGCTCTCCACTATCTACAAAAGTTTAGGTTCGGTCTATTACCAGAAAAAAAAATATCAAGAAGCACTGAATTATTATAAACTAGCACCAGTTACTCATATCGGGGTCTATGATTCCAACAAATGGTATTTAATGGCCAAGGTGTACATTCAAACCGGGAACCTTGATTCGGCACGCATCTGTCTCAATCTCATTAACGGACAGCAGGACATTGCCCCCGATTATTACAGGATGTGGCAGTCGTATTATGAAAAGCAAGGAAACCTGAAGAAAGCTTTGCAGTTTGCAAATAAAATAAACGAGTTGAAAGATTCGTTGAATGAACGAAAGCTATCGGTCAGTTTCGCCGGGTTAGAGAAAAAATACAAGTACCAGGGGTTGCAGCTGGAAAACGAGCAACTGATTATCAATAACAAACAAAAAGGACTGTTCCTGATATTCGCACTCTTTGTGTTGAGCATTTTCGCCATAACGGTTTTGTTTTATAGATTAAGTGTGAATAAGAACCAGTTAACAAGTCAACTCGAACTGTTAGAAAAGGAAATTGCGATTACCGAAATAGAAAAGGAAAAGTTTGAAAAGGAAAAAGAAAACAATGTACTGTTGGAGAAACAATTGAAATTACAGGCAATATTGCTGTTGAACATAGAACAATACCGAAAAAACTCTGTTAAGCGCCCCAGGCTTTTGAAAGCTGGGTTGAATGAACAAAATGCCGGACCTACCAATACATTCTACGAAGAATTGATTGCGTGCATGGATCTGGAATATAATGATATTTCACACCGCCTGTTAAACAACTACCCCTCGCTTACCAGCCGTGATGTCCTGATTTGCTGCCTCCTGTTGGCAGGATTTGATACAGGGATGATTGCCACAGTGCTTGACGTAAAACTTGAATCGATTACCAAGCACAGGTACCGGCTTCGGGTAAAGCTTCAATTGCAAAGTTCCGATCATCTGGTGAACTACCTACGTCAATATTGAATCTTTTTGTACGAGTATTTAACACAAAAGGTCCTGTCCATATCCATTTATTTTTAATTCACGATATCCTCCTGTTTATCTGTACATTATATTTTAAAGATAAATATGTTGTCCATAAAATAAATCCTGTATTTTTCAATAATACCGGATTTATTTTTTATTTATTTGCAAGACGAAATAAATCAAACTGAACATAATCAAAAAGCTTTTGTCCATATAGAAAAAACAGTAGTCGCGACCCTATCAGTATGTTCATAAAAATGAAGTAAGCGGTACAGTCATTTATGGTGTAGTGAACCTGAATTATTTGTCAATTTAACCTAAACCGTTATTCAAATCAAAATGACAAATGTGAATTGTAATTTTTATTGACTGTACCGTTTTTCTTTCATCCCCATACACCTGCAACCTTTCGGATAATACTATCCGGGAGGTTTTTTATTTCTTCAAAACAATGCTAGTTTGTATTTAAACTAAAATTAGACAACAAATCAGATTTGTCAATAAATATGGAATTTTATTTTGGATTTGAATTTGCTTTTTTACAAAACCCTTTAATCGTTTTTCGCCACAAGATAGCTCTAAACATCTTACTTACTGAGATACTTTTTTAAATAACCTTCCATAGAATACAATCCGGAGGTTTAGTGAATTATCGACAACGTCGCAGATAGCGACGTGGTCGATAATTCATTCATTAACTCCCCCCTTTTTGCTGGAACAATAAGTAAACAATTCTTTTAAATCTAATTCGTATAAAAAGATTCATGTTTATCTTTGTACGTTATTTTTCATTGTCACTTGTATTTGCAAACAAATACAACATAAATTAGAACAAAACAATCATCTCAACTCTTTGAAACATAAACTATTAATTGCAATCTGCATATTCATGCTGACATCATTGAATGTCTTCGCACAGAAGAATCCGGTTCGGGTTGGGATAGTTGGTCTGGTCCATAACCATGTACAGGGATTTCTTGGCCGGGAAGAGCGGGAAGACATCAAAATTGTAGGGATTGTGGAAACCAATCACGAGTTGGCACTCAGGTATTCCAAACAGTTTCATTTTCCCATGAGCCTTATTTATAATTCCATGAAAGAGATGATCGATGCCACGCATCCAGAGGCAGTAAGGGCTTTCGGAACAATCTATGATCATCTGGCAGTGGTGGAAGCATGTGCCCCGAGGGGAATTCATGTCATGGTGAAAAAACCGTTGGCGGTGAATATGGAACATGCCAGGAAGATGGAAACACTGGCAAAAAAGTATCGTATCCACCTGCTGACCAATTATGAGACTACCTGGTATGCCTCGAACCACAAGGCGTATGAACTACTGCGAAAAGATACCATTGGCAGCCTGCGCAAGGTGATTGTACATGATGGCCACCGGGGACCCAGGAAGTTAGGCATAAACAGTGAATTTCTCGATTGGCTGACCGATCCGGTGCTGGATGGAGGTGGTGCCATTGTAGACTTTGGGTGTTACGGAGTGAACCTGACCACCTGGTTAATGAATGGAAAAAGGCCGAACACGGTGACAGCGGTTACGCAACAATTACAGCATGAAAACAACCCAAAGGTAGATGATGAATCCACCATTATATTGACCTACGACAGCGTGAATTCTACCATTCAGGGATCGTGGAATTGGCCCATGGGAAGAAAAGATATGGAGGTCTATGGTTTGACGGGAGCCATTTATGCTGACAACGGGAATAACCTCAGGGTGCGGATGGCGGAAGGGTATAGTGGATACAACGAAAAAACGTATCAGTTAAAAAACAGGGAAACACCATTCAATGATCCGTTTGCCTTTTTTGCAGCTGTGATAAGAAATGAGATTTCTTTAGAACCCAACGATCTGTCTTCGTTGGAAAATAATATGACCGTGGTGGAAATACTGGATGCTGCCAGGTTAAGTGCCAGGACAGGAAGAACAATTCATCTCAGAAAATAATGGTGGAAAAACATCAAGTAATCTATTCTAAAACAATAATTAAGAATATCTGTTATAATAATCTAAACTCTTAAACATAATGAATATGGAAATTGATGATGAACTAAGAGAAATATTAAATCCGGGGAAGACGGCCCTTTTGGTATGGGATGTTCAAAATATGCTGGTCAAGGGCATTTACAACACCGAAACATTTTTGGATAAGAACATCCAGATTATTCTGTCGGCACGGGGAAACAACATACCGGTTATCTTTTCGAAGATTACCCCACTCTCCGGGAGATTCGAATCACCGGTGAGGAAGTACTTTATGAAGAAAAGGGGACCAATGGCAATTCCGGATGCTAATGGGATGGAGCTGACTATTGAACCAGCCAAAGGAGATATGGTGATTCCCAAAAACACTGCCAGCATGTTCATTGGCACCAATTTCGAATTACTTCTTCGCAATGCCGGTATAACCACCCTTGTCATTACAGGGATTACCACTGAATACGGGGTCGAATCAACAGCCAGGGATGCCATGAACAGGGGATTCTTCCCGGTGATCGTTACCGATGCCGTATCTTCATCGAACGAGGAAGCCCATAACCGGTCGCTTGAAAATCTAAAGAGGATTATGATTCTTTTGAAGACTGAGGAAATCATTACAATCTGGGGATTGAGTTGATTGATTGGGCTAACTGGTTAATTGGTCCATTGGAATTATTTTTTTGATTTCTAAGGTTAACGTTTCAACAACTCAACATTCAAACAAAATAAACATTCAAACAAAATAACAAATGATAAAAGGGGTTCATACAATGTTTTACAGCTCGGATGCTGAGGGGTTCAGGGATTTTCTGAGGGATAAGATCGGATTGTAAGCGACGGATATTGGTCAAGGCTGGCTTATCTTTGACCTGCCTAAGGCAGACATGGGATGTCATCCAGCCGATGAGCAAAAGGGGCACTCTCAGGAACTCAGGACATTTCGTTTTATTGTGACGACATTGAACAGACAGTTACTGAATTAAAGTCAAAGGGTGTGGAGTTTAGGGGAGAAATTGAAAACCATGGCTACGGGTTTGTTACTTACTTTAAAGTCCCCGGGAACTTCTACATTCAACTTTATCAGCCAAAATACGGTTGATTGGTTAATTAGTTGATTGGCTGTTCAATAGTTCAACAGTTAGACAATTCAGTATTTAAATTCATGAATCGGGGACACAATTCGTACAACACAATACGAACGGAGATAAAATTCATTTTCTAATTTTATTCGCTTTATGAAAATATTATTCATGTATTTTAAAGGAAAGGAGAAAATTATGAATACTCACAAATCCAGTATGACCACAACAGTTCCACAAAATGATGATTTAATAAAAATACTGCAACCCATTGAATTGTTGAGGCCCAGGTTTGAAAAGGACGAATCAATACAAAATGCACTGCTACACAGGAAAACCACACGTGAGGTAAAAGATAAAAAGCTTTCACTGCAAACCCTTTCAAATCTTCTTTGGGCAGCTTGTGGGGTAAACCGAACCAGTGGTCCGTTTGGGATTTCCGGAAGAACGGCAGCTTCGGCCAGTAATTCCCAGGAAATTGAAGTTTATGTAGCTTTGGAGGAAGGTACCTATTTTTATGATGCCATTCATCACAAACTAGTGCCGGTTGTTACCGGCGACATTCGTAAGCTGGTTATAGGGCATGGTCAGGTCAATTTCGGGGATAAAGCTCCGGTACGTCTTATTTATATTGCCGATATCCACAGACTCATTCAGACTTCCGGCTATCAGGAGCCCGGTTTACTGGACACCGAAATTCAAAAGTCCTATTACTTTGTCGATACCGGTCTTATTGCTGGTAATGTGTACTTATTTGCTGCTTCACAGGGTCTGGCCGCCTGGTTCCATAATTGCGATAAACCGGCTTTGGCAACAAAATTAAAACTACGGGCCGATCAACGCGTACTTTTTGGACAGACTGTTGGATATCCGGAAATGAGGTAATCGGATTAATTCCCGCCTAGAAAATACCGGGATACTCACCCTCCGGTCCTCATAAGTATCCCGGATAATGAATAAAATCAGATTATGAGTCATAAAAACTCTTTTATGAATTGCAGCAACCTGGCAACCAAAATATTATCGGCGACATTTATCTGTTTACTAAGTATTACAAGCCTGTTCGCACAACACGAATATTCAAAGTCACCGCTGATGGGCTGGGCCAGCTGGAATAACTTCGGCGTGAAAATTACTGAATCCATCATCAAAGGACAGGCAGATGGGATGTTATCTTCCGGATTAGCGGCAGCAGGATACAAGTATATTAATATTGATGACGGTTTCTTTAATGGGCGAAACAGGGATGGGAGCCTGCGGATCGATCCTACTAAATTCCCCCATGGAATGAAGACCCTAGCCGGTTATATTCATTCAAAAGGTTTGAAAGCGGGATTCTACTCAGAGGCAGGTTCAAACACCTGTGGATCGGTCTATAACAGGCAAGCGGGAGGTATAGGAGGAGGATTGTATCATCATGATCAACAGGATATCGATCTTTTTTTTAAAAAATGGGGATTCGACTTTCTCAAAGTGGACTATTGCGGGGGCAAAGAACAGAGTCTCGATGAGAAGACCCGATATACAGAAATCAGAAAAGCAATTGATCACACAGGCAGAAAAGATATCAATTTCAACGTTTGCCGCTGGCAATTCCCGGGTTCGTGGGTGACTTCCATAGCAAATTCATGGAGAATATCGGAGGATATAAATGCTTCGTGGAGCAGTGTACTCAATATTATTGACAAGAATACCTATCTGGCTCCTTATGTAAGTCAGGATCACTATAACGACATGGACATGCTTGAAGTAGGCAGAGGTTTGACAACCGAAGAAGATAAAAGCCATTTCAGCATGTGGTGTATTTTATCGTCACCATTAGTGTTGGGAAATGATTTAACAACCATATTACCAAAAACAATAGAGTTGCTGACAAACTCCGAAGTGATAGCCGTTGATCAGGATACCACAGGTGTTCAGGGTCAATTGATATCAGATAACGGTGGCGGATTACAGGTCTGGGCCAGGAACCTTCACGGAAAACAGAGCAAGGAAAGAGCCGTTGTACTTTTTAACCGGAGTGATAAGGCCGCATCCATGTCAGTAAAATGGAAGGATCTTCATCTGACCGGACCTTCTACATTACGGGATTTATGGTCACACACTGACCTGGGGAGTATGGATTCAATGTTTTCATCTGTTGTACCTTCACACGGAGTGGTTATGTTGAAAGTAACAGGGAAGCAAGCCATTCTACAGGAGACATATGAGGCGGAATATGCCTGGATTAATAATTACAACCTGACACAATCTAGTGCCATTGTTCCAAATCAAGGATCAGTTGTAAGCGATTCAAGTTGTTCGAGACATGCGAAAGCCTATTCGCTTGGTAACCGGGCCGATAATTACCTGGAATTCCGTGGGATATTTGCTAACAAAACTGCTCGTTATCTCCTGAAGGTTTTCTATCTGTGTGAACAAAACAGAAATGCCGTTATCACCATCAATGGGAAAGACACGCTGTTGACCAACCTAAATTCAGGAGGAGAGGCCTCAATCGGAATAAAAACCCTTACCATTCAGTTGAATCGGGGCAATAATATCATTCGTTTTTCAAATTCCACTTCCCCCCTGCCCGACCTGGATAAGATTCAAATTGATTTGAATCAATATCCCGAAACGAACAGATAATGCATCGGGCTATCCATTCCGAATACGCCACTCATTTACAATTCGTTTTGGCCTAACATAGTCTGTGCTAGCATACCCATATGTCCTGAAAGTTACAATTCATTCCATAAACAAAATTGAAAAGTGGTTGTTATAGTAGTGTTTTGAAACTAAATAATTAATTCGTAAAACAACTAAACAAATATGGCAAGGACAAGCACTTACCTCAATTTCCCGCGCAATACGGAAGAAGTTTTCAATTTTTATAAGTCAGTTTTCGGTGGTGAATTTAGTGGGAATGGGATCGCACGATTTGGTGATTTTCCACCTGCCGAAGGAATGCCACCCTTGGCAGAGAAAGATAAAAATCTGATTATGCATATTGAATTACCCATATTGGGGGGACATGTGCTAATGGCCACCGATGCACCGGAATCCATGGGATTTAATGTAAACATGGGTAATAATGTACATATCATGCTAGAACCTGACACAAAGGAAGATACAAAGAATCTTTTTGAAGACCTTTCTGCCGGTGGTAGAATTACAATGGATCTGCAGGATATGTTTTGGGGGGCATATTATGGTGCTTGTACCGATAAATTTGGGGTACAATGGATGTTCAATTGCAATGAAAAAAAATAACTGAATCTTTAAAGTTTAATAGCAATGGAAGCAACAGAAAAAACAAAAATTACTGTCCAGGCAATGATTGATGCACCCATCGAAACAGTGTGGAAATGCTGGACTACACCGGAATATATAATTAAATGGAATTATGCCTCCGATGATTGGCAATCGCCCTGGGCGGTAAATGATTTACGGGTTGGTGGAACTTTCGATTATCGCATGGAAGCCAAGGATCGCAGCGATGGGTTTGATTTTGGAGGAGTATATGACAAAGTCATTACAAATGAACTCATTGAGTATACTTTAGGTGATGACAGGAAAGTACAGGTTGTATTTAAAGTGTTGGGTAACAAAACCGAAATCGTGGAAACATTCGAAGCTGAAGGTACAAATCCCATCGATGTGCAACAGAATGGCTGGCAAACCATCCTGAATAATTTTAAGAACTGTGCAGAACATATGTTGATAAAAGCATGATCGGAGATTAGTATCTGAATATCACTTACTAGTCTGTAGTCCTGAAAAATTTGATTTAAACGGATTACAGCTTGTTTTATAACAGCAATAAAAGTAAATCGTTTTTATAAAATGTATTTTATTGAATTTTAAATCAATATTTTAAACTGGTTATTAATATTTTAAAATTAAAATTATGAAAACAATAAAATTATCAATTCAGCACAAAACAATAAGATTATTTACAACAACAATTTTGTTAGGAATATACCTTATTTTGAATTCTTCCTTTTTACCATCGCCGGTACTTACGGATCCTGAAATAGCAAAAGTAGCAGTGACAGCCAACCAGATTGATATTAATTACGCTAAAATTGCAAAGGATAAATCCAAGAACACAGAAGTCCTAAAATTTGCAAATACGATGATCACTGATCATCAATCTGTGATTAACCAAGCAGTGACACTTGTCACAAAGCTCAAGGTTACTCCAAAAGACAACGAGGTGAGCATGAAACTAAATTCTGATGCAGATGCCATGAAAAAGACATTGAAAGAAAAGACAGGAATGGCTTTCAACAAGGCATACATTAACAATGAGGTCAGCTATCACAAAGCAGTGATTAATACCGTAGAAAATGTATTGATACCACAAACCAAAAATGCTGAATTAAAGGCATTATTAATGAAAGTGGTGCCGATACTGAAATCACACCTTGAACATGCTGAAATGCTTCAAAAAACAATGTCTAAATAATGAAAACAATAGAAAGGATATTGAGAAACAGCAAGTACCTGTTGTTCTCAATATCTCTTTTATGTAGTTGCCATGCCTCCACGGGTAAAGATTCATCTCTTGCGGGGAAGCTTGACTCGAACATTGTGACTCAAAAAAACAGCTATTCTCCTTCGAACAACCGCAAATCTCATAAGGATACCGTTTTCATCAGCGATATGAAATTTCGTCCCGTGGTGATAAATGTTCGTACAGGGGATACAATAGTCTGGGTGAACAAGGACCTTGTGGTGCACAACGTTACCGGACTATCCGGAAATGGTTGGGCTTCACCTCCTATCCGTTCCGGAGCTACCTGGAAGATGGCAGTCTTACAGTCTGCTGACTATAACTGCTCCATTCATCCTGAAATGAAAGGTGAAATCGTAGTAAAATGAAGACTTGCCTTCATTACTGTTTCATTAAAAAAAAAGATCCATATGACTATTGAAGAAAAATCGATTGATACAATCCGTTGTCTGGCCATGGACGCGGTTGAGAAAGCCAATTCAGGACACCCTGGCACACCAATGGCACTGGCACCGGCAGCATATGTACTGTGGATGGAGCATATGCATTATAATCCGTCAAATCCGAAGTGGTTCAACCGCGACCGGTTTGTACTTTCCAATGGTCATGCTTCCATGTTGCAATACGCTATGTTGCATCTAACAGGCTATGACATATCCTTAGACGATTTAAAAAACTTCAGGCAATGGGGGAAGCAATACTCCGGGGCATCCAGAATACGGGTTCACACCGGGCATAGAAACTACCACAGGTCCATTGGGCCAGGGTCTCATGAATGCCGTAGGCATGGCAATGGCGGAAGCGCACCTGGCAGCCACATTTAACACCAAGGATATTACCCTTATCGACCACCATACCTACGTATTCTGTAGTGACGGTGATTTTATGGAAGGAGCTTCCCATGAAGCAGCCTCGATAGCCGGACATTTTGGGCTGGGCAAACTCATTGTCTTATACGATGACAACCACATTACTATCGAAGGAAATACTTCGCTCACTTATTCCGACGATGTGGCCAAGCGTTTCGAATCCTATCACTGGCACGTTCAGAATCTGGGAGACAAGGGGAATGACCTCAAGGCAATCTCCGAATCCTTTACCCAGGCTAAAATGGTGAAGGATCAACCATCACTCATTATTCTCAGGACTCACATTGGATACGGTTCACCTCACAAAGAGGATACCTCCGAGGCCCACGGTTCACCGTTGGGAGAAGAGGAAATAAAACTCACCAAACAATTTTATGGGTGGCCTGAAGAAGCCCGTTTTTGGATTCCCGATGAGGTAAAATACCATATGAACAAAGCTCTTGAAAAAGGAGTTGAACTGGAAGACACCTGGAATAAAACACTGGTTGCTTATGAAAGTGCACTTCCGATACTGGCAAAACAACTGGGGGATTGCATTAACCAAGTACCACCACAAGGCTGGGAAAAACTTATACCTGCATATTTACCGACTGATGGTCCTAAGGCTACCAGGGAGATTTCTTCCGATGTAATTAATTCATTGGCAGCACACATGCCCTGGCTAATGGGTGGAAGCGGCGACCTGGAACCTTCGACCAAAACGTTGATCAAATCATCTGGTTACTTCGGAAAAGATAACTACAGTAACCGAAACATAGACTGGGGTATCCGGGAACATTTGATGTGTGCCGCCAGCTCAGGGTTGAGCGTTCATGGCGGGATACGTCCCTATGCAGCCACTTTTTTCATTTTTACGGATTATGCCCGTGCAGCCATAAGGCTTGCCTGCATCATGGAATTGCCTGTGATTTACGTGATGACCCATGATTCCATTGGACTGGGGGAAGATGGAACAACCCATCAGCCGATAGAACACCTGGCTTCTTTCAGGGCTATGCCTAATATTACTTTGATCAGACCCTCGGATGCAAACGAGACATCATTTGCCTGGAGGGCAGCTATCGAACATACCAGTGGTCCGACCATGCTGGTATTATCCAGGCAAAAGTTACCCATCTTTGATCGTACTCTATACGCATCCGCCGAAGGATTACTGAAAGGCGCCTATATTCTGTCCCGGGAACAAGCTTCGGAACCCGATATCATTTTGATAGCAACCGGCTCGGAAGTTTACCTTGTCCTTGAAGCCCAACAAGCACTTCAGGAAGAGAAAATCAATGCCCGGGTAGTGAGTTTTCCGAGCTGGGAATTGTTTAGAAAGCAGGATCAGGAATACAAGGAAACCATATTACCACCTGTTGTAAAAGTCCGGCTTGCTGTGGAAGCAGCTGTATCTCAGGGTTGGGAAGAATGGGTGGGGGATCAGGGTAAGGTAATCGGCCTTTCCTCTTTCGGGACTAGTGCTCCTTATAAGGAGGTCTATCAACACGAAGGGATTACAGTGCAAGAGATCGTAAAAACGGCTAAAGCAATGCTCAGAAAATGAAAATAATCATCGCTTCCGACCATGCAGGGTACATCTATAAAGCTTTGTTGATAAAACATTTGAATGAAAATGGACATGAAGTAATAAATCTGGGTGCCTTTAATGAAGAACCCTCAGATTATCCGGATCATGCAGCAGATGTTGCCCATGCGTTGCTTGATCATAAAGGTGAAAAAGCCATCATTATTTGTGGCAGTGGGGTCGGTGTATGTGTTGCTGCCAACAAATTCATGGGAATCAGGGCGGGTGTATGCCATGACACCTATTCAGCCCATCAGTGCGTTGAACATGATGATGTGAATGTGCTTTGCCTGGGACAACGGATTATAGGAATCGCATTGGCCTACGAAATAGTGGATGCATTTATCAATGCTCATTTCATTACAAAGGAACGCTACCAACGAAGGCTTGAAAAAATCAATCAGATTGAAAACCGGAATATGACAGAGGAAAGAACTGTGGAATAATATTCCAAAAGGAAAAATAATCAACGATAGAAACAAAAAAATTAAAGACTTTATATTATGAAAGAAAATATAACTACGTTATTTTTAGATATCGGCGGAGTACTTCTCACAAACGGTTGGGATCGCAAGTCACGACGGCTGGCCATGACCACCTTTGGCCTGGAACAGGAGGAAACTGAAGAAAGGCACCACCTGATATTCCCTCTGTATGAGGAAGCAAAACTGACCTTGGATGAATACCTTGACAGTGTCATTTTTCATACCGAAAGGAATTTCACCCGGGAAGATTTCAAAGCATTTATGTTCAATCAATCAGCCCCTATTGAAGGATCAATTGAATATTTCAAACTCCTGAAAGCCCAGCATCAATTAAAGGTGGTAGCAGTCAATAATGAAGGGATTGAGATCAATGAATACCGGATTCAGAAATACAAACTGGGTGAGCTAATCGACTCATTTATATCATCCTGTTATATGCATATCCGCAAACCGGATGTAGCGATCTTTGATATGGCATGTAACATAGCTCATGTATCCCCCGGACAAGTACTCTATATAGACGACCGGCATATTTTCGTGGAACTTGCCTCAAAACTGGGGATCAGGAGCTATCAATTTACAGGGGTGAATGATGCAAAGTCCTTTATGCAAACAGTCAATTTTTTAATTACGACCAAGGAATTAACAGCAACTGTTTAAATATGATTTATTATTTGCTGGATACCATGAAGCTAAATCCCAAAAAATCACTCTTTCGGGATTATTGGCTACATGGGATTAGTTCAGTTTCTCTTTCAGCAGATGGTATTGCAATAATGGGAGGATCTTTTTACAATAGTCACAAGGTGCCGCCTGGGTATTTATTCCTGTAATTGCTCCAACGACACTGCCACCAGCAGTGCAGCTACCAATATAAATGCAAGCGGAGTAACTTTAAATGGTATAGTCAATGCCATTAATTCTAGCACCTGCTGTTGATAATTTATTATGAGAGATTGAAGTAATTTTCAATTTCATTCGTCTTCCCATTTAGAAGAGGTTAATTC
The DNA here is from genome assembly GCA_903927945.1 of uncultured Bacteroidales bacterium. Taxonomy (GTDB): domain Bacteria; phylum Bacteroidota; class Bacteroidia; order Bacteroidales; family Paludibacteraceae; genus Paludibacter. The sequence continues at coordinate 22,231 of CAIYOZ010000082.1, forward strand.
CACGAAATAGTTACAGGAAATAGTTGATATTTAACTAATCCAAATCATTAAATGGATGCTTACTCAAAGTACAAAGGTAATTATGAGCAGGAGTAAACAAAAATGTAATATCTATGCTTGGAATGTTTAATCAGAACAACAATCTAAATACAAGAATTTGAGAAATTAGTTGCTAAAGCGTGCAATCATGATTTGTAATGAAATTTTTTTCATCGTTAAGAAATAAATGCCACCATCGCTTATGTACGGATACAACCCAGAATGATTACACTTTCCCGGATATTCATAAATAGAAATCCTGCTTTTATTGAGATGAATGGGATTCCGGCATGTTTACTAAGTTTCACATGTTATCCTGTTAATTTTAGCTTAACTGTTAGTTATTAGGTGCGGTTATTCGTACCTTTGCACGCTCAAGAAACTGATGTTTAATGAACCCTGGTACTGATTTGCTTACTTTTGATAATGAATTCAGACATTCTCCGGGTATTAATTATTGAGTACAATTGAAAATCTTTATTATAATCTCTTTATTAGATTAAACCAAACTTCTAAAGTTAAAGAATCAAACGCAATGGCAGATAAAGCAACCGAACCAATACCTGTGGGGAAACCCGACAAACCCAACATTTTCGCGGTACTGAAACCCTACAAGGTAATGATTTTCAGTCTGATCGGGTTTGCATTGCTGAGTAACGGAGTGAACCTGGTCATTCCAAAGCTGATTTCCCACGGCATTGATGATTTCTCACACGGTACTTTTTCATACCAACGGTTGATTATTGAATTCATGTCAGCGGCATTCATTATTTTCGTGTTTACCTTTCTACAGGGAATCCTGCAAACCTATGCTTCTGAAAAGGTAGCCCGGGATTTAAGGACAAAACTTGCCGATAAGATTTCCCGACAAAGTTATATTTTCATTCAAAAAGCAAACCCCTCAAAATTGCTTACCAACCTGACCTCGGACATAGACTCGATTAAGCTTTTCGTTTCTATGGCAGTGGTATCGCTTGCTTCATCCATATTTATAATTATCGGTGCAAGCATTCTGCTTTTTTCCATCAACTGGAAACTGGCTTTATCGGTGCTGACAATTATACCTATCATCAGCGGAGCTTTCTTCTTTGTCTTCCGGAAAGTAAGGGTACTGTTTAAGAAGAGCCGGGAAGTGGTCGACTGGTTGAATAGGGTCATCAGCGAAAGCATCATGGGGGCAGCCATTATCAGGGTCTTGAATTCTCAAACACTGGAATACAGCAAGTTTATGGATGCGAACACGCAGGCTAAGAACCTGGGTATATCCATCCTCAAGCTTTTTGCAACCCTGATACCCATTGTGGTGTTCGTGAGCAACATGGCGCAATTAATTATTCTGGCACTAGGTGGGCATTTCGTGATTGACGGGTCCATGTCGTTGGGTGATTTTGCAGCCTTTAATTCCTACCTGGTCATGCTTATTTTCCCGATTATCATCATTGGCTTTATTAGTAATTTTGTGGTACAGGCATCGGTATCCTACGGGAGGATTTCTGAAGTATTATATGCCACCGAAACAAGGGATACCGGAACTGTGGACACTCCGTTGAAGGGTAATCTTGAGTTGCAGGACATATCTGTTGTGTATGGCGATAAGCCTGTATTGAAGCATGTTTCAATGACTATTACGCCTGGAACACGGACTGCCATTATCGGTCCCACAGCAGCCGGAAAAACCCAATTACTATACTTACTCACCGGTTTGTTACAACCCGAAAGTGGTTCTATCCTGTTTGATGGCATCTCTATCAACGATTACAACAAAGAAACCTTTCAACAGCAAATTGGATTTGTGTTTCAGGACAGCATTATGTTCAATATGACTCTTCGTGAAAACATTGCTTTCAACGACAAGGTCACTGACGAATTGATGACAAAGGCCATTGAAACAGCAGAATTGAGTGACTTTATCCATACCCTTCCCGAGGGAATGGAAACCATTGTCAGCGAACGGGGAACCAGCCTGTCCGGAGGACAGAAACAACGTATCATGCTGGCACGGGCATTGGCCATGAACCCCAGGATTCTGTTGCTCGATGATTTTACGGCGCGGGTGGACAGCCAGACAGAAGAAAAGATCCTGAATAATGTCGCCAAGAATTATCCGGGCATAACGCTGCTTTCCATCACACAAAAGATATCTTCCGTAAAGAACTACGGACAAATCATCCTGCTGGAAGAAGGGGAAATACTTGCCCGTGGAACCCATGAATCGTTGATGGATAGCAGCCCTGAATATGTACAAATCTATAATTCGCAGCGCAGTACAAATCTTTTCGAGGAGACCCCCAACTCCTAAATGGGACTTGGCTACCTCATTTTGATCCGGTTTCCGTTTAAGGGTAAAGGGAAAAATTTAATTCTAATCAATACTATCCAATCCCCCTTTAGGGGCTAGGGGTAATTTAAACATTATGAGCTATAATCTCAACATAAAAAAAGGAATTCAGGCACCTGAGAAAGTCAGTACCACACGCACGGTAAAACGACTGCTGGCACTTATGGGCAAAGAGCGCAAGAACCTCAACATTGCCCTGATTTTTATTCTGATCAATTCAGGCCTTAACCTGGTTGCCCCGTACCTGGTTGGCCATGCAGTCGACACTTACATTGTCACCAAACATTACGAGGGAGTGATTCAGTACAGCATTATTTTATTTGGTGTATTTCTATTGGCATTGGTCAGCGGTTACACACAAACACAGTTGATGGGACGTGTAGGTCAGCGCATGCTGTTTAACCTAAGGAATATGGTCTTCAACAAACTACAGGAATTACCCATCGATTTTTTCAACCAGAACAAGGCAGGTGACCTGATCTCCAGGATCAACAACGACACCGATAAAATTAACCAGTTCTTTTCCCAATCGCTGGTACAGTTCATGAGCAGTATATTTTCCATGATTGGAGCCGGTGTATTCATGCTGTCGATAAACGTCAAACTCGGATTGGCAGCCTTGATACCGGCTTTCGTCCTGTGGATTTTCACCCGGAGCATTTCGCCGTGGGTAAAAAACAGGAACATGGTCAATATGAAAAGTACCGGGTTGCTTAGTGCCGAAATCCAGGAAAGCCTGAATAACTTCAAGGTCATTGTAGCCTTCAACCGGCGTGATTACTTCCGCAAACGCTTTGACGAGGTGAATGCCGAGAACTATCAAAACTCTGTCAAGGCGGGCATCGCCAACAATATGTTTACTCCCGTGTTCGGCTTCTCCTCAAATATCGGGCAAATGGTGGTACTGGCATTTGGTATTTACCTGATTGCTGTCGGACAATTCTCTGTCGGGTTGCTCATCAGTTTTCTGGCTTATATCACTCAGTTCTACAATCCGCTTCGTCAGATAGCCGCACTCTGGGCGAACTTTCAGGTGGCATTAGCCGGTTGGGTCCGTATCTCGCAGATACTGGTACTCGAAAACAATTTGCCGGTCATGGAATCCGCTACAGCAAAAAACACTACAAACTTAATGTCATTCCAGCATGTTTCGTTCTCCTATATCCCGGGAAATGATATCCTGAAAGACGTAAGTTTCGATCTCGAAAAAGGCAAAACCTATGCATTTGTAGGCCCAACCGGTGGTGGTAAAACGACCACTGCCTCACTGATGGCACGACTGTACGATCCGACTGATGGTCAGATCATACTCGATGGTGTGGACATACGTACCATGGACATCGAGACCCGAACATCCAAAATCGGATTTATCCTGCAGGAACCATTCCTGTTCAGCGGCACCATCCGCGATAACATACTCTATGGGAATGTGGAATACAGCAATATAACAAATGAAGCGTTGGCTCTTGTCCTGAAAGACTCAGGATTGGACGGATTGCTCGAACGCTTTGATGGCGGGCTCACTGCCGAGATAAAGTCTTCGGGTGACGGAATCAGCCTGGGACAGAAACAACTCATTGCCTTTATCCGTGCAGTGCTGCGCAAACCCGAACTCCTGATCCTGGATGAGGCAACCGCCAATATCGACACCGTGACCGAACAGTTACTCGACAGCATCCTGAAAAGGCTTCCAGAGAGTACTACCCGTATTATCATTGCTCATCGGTTGAATACGATAGAAAATGCAGATGAAATCTATTTTATCAATTCTGGTGCAGTGACCAAGGCCGGCTCCATGCAGGATGCTGTGAACCTGCTGTTGAAGGGAAAGAGGGAAAGCTAATGTGGTGATGTGATAATGTAATATAATGATGCAAACCCCTCACACCTGAACCATGAAGGGCTTCAAAAAAATTCAAAATGTTTTATTGATTCTTTCAGGATATTGTTGATTCATTCTTTTATTCTTTATATCTACACTTCAGCCGGCAACTTCCAATTCTAACTTGTTGGAATATTTAAATCCGTTTTTAATCAGCTAAATCAGCGTATATCTGCTTGCTAATCTTCTTTTATTTATAAAATGCTTTCTTTTTCGGGGATAATCCTTCCACAGGCATTGTGATTCAAAGAATTGTTCGTATCTTTGCCCCGCTTTAATAAAAACTAGTATTCATTATTAAAAAGCTAACAAACAGTATGTTAAATCATTATGAAACCGTTTTCATTCTAACTCCCGTTTTGTCTGATGTCCAGATGAAGGAAGCGGTAGAAAAGTACAAAACCATTTTGACAGAGAATGGTGCCCTCATCACCAATGAGGAAAATTGGGGATTGCGCAAGTTGCAATATCCAATCCAGAAAAAATCGACAGGTTTTTATTCGTTGCTTCAGTTTGATGCCGACCCTACCGTGATCGCTACGTTGGAAACACAATTCCGCCGCGACGAACGTGTACTGCGTTTCTTATCTTTCCGTTTGGATAAATATGCATTCGAGTACGCTGAAAAAAGAAAGAGTGTTAAATCTAAAGAAGTAAAGGAGAACTAAACCATGGCAGTAAACAACGGAGATATCAGATACCTGACTCCACCCTCAGTAGATGTAAAGAAGAAAAAATACTGTCGCTTCAGAAAGAGCGGTATTAAGTACATCGATTACAAAGATCCGGAATTCCTGAAAAAATTCCTTAACGAACAAGGAAAGATTCTTCCTCGTCGTCTTACCGGTACTTCGTTGAAATTTCAACGTAAAGTAGCTCAGGCAGTAAAAAGGGCACGCCACATCGCGTTGCTTCCTTATGTAACCGATATGATGAAATAATAAACAAGGAGGAAAAAGTATGGAAATTATATTAAAAGAAGATGTAGCCAACTTGGGTTACAAAGGCGATATCCTGAAAGTGAAGGATGGTTACGGACGTAACTTCCTGATCCCAACAAAGAAAGCTATCCTGGCAACTATTCCTGCCAAGAAAATGCTTGCTGAAGACTTGAAACAACGTGCCCATAAACTGGACCGTATCAAGAACGAAGCAGTGGAACTGGCTGAAAAACTAAAAGACCTGGTGTTGAACGTTGGTGCAAAAACCAGCACAACCGGCAAGATCTTTGGTGCTGTAGGTCCTATCCAGATTGCAGATGCATTCGAGAAAGCAGGCTTTATCGTTGACCGCAAGGTTATCGTATTAAAAGATCCTATCAAAGAAGTTGGTTCATACCACGCTACATTGAAACTTCACAAAGAAGTGACTGTTGAAGTTGCTTTCGAAGTAATAGCAGAATAAGAACCCGCTTTCAATTTATATGAAAACCGAAGCACGTATGTGTTTCGGTTTTTTTTATGGACAAATTTGGTTAATTGATTTATTAGTTAACTAGCTGATTGACTGTCTAATGGATTAATGGATTATTTGGTTGACTGGTTAATTGGTGAATTAGTAACTGTACAACTATAAACTACCCACTCTCATGAAACTAACCCACCCCAAGCCATTGAAGGGCTGTGAATTACCATCATCTCCTAAACATTATATTATAAAATGCCAATGAATCTCAGGATGCCGCTCTTAACATCTCCTTCAGGGGCTTGGGGCGGACTAATCGTATAATTCAACTATTTATGAATATAGTTTCATGTAATTTTTTAGACTGGTATTCCCAGTCTGGAATGCTACCGACTACCCGACTACCGACTAATCTACCTCCTGCGAACCTCCTTAGTAACTCATGGGAGAGTCTTTATAAATAATTAACCAAATGGATTGGTAAAGCAAACGAAATACATAGACAACACATACCTAATTAAATATGTCTTTACTATGTATTGAGTATGTATTATATATGTATTATCTATGTATTGTCTAAAGACTCTCCCATGAATTACGCAGGAGGTTCTATACAGAAACATAGGAGAAACACCGGAGCTAAATCAAGAGAAATGCCTCATCCAGGTATATTATTTAACGGGATTTGAAAATAATTTTGATTTATTCAGGTATCATATAGAAAATATAGTAATAGGATTGTAAAATAATGATGGAATTAACTTGATGTTCCAAAATGGAACATCAAGTTGTTATGGAATCGTAAATTACATGAAGCATTATTGAATATGGTTTACTGAAAAGATAAGCTATTTTTTTGTGCTTTTGGATAAACTGTTCGTCACTATATTTGTTAACTACATAAATATAAGTATCTAAAAACCTAATACCTATTCAAATGGAAGACAACTCAAATGACATGAGCGGATGCCCTGTAGCCGGAGCAACTCAACAGCACAATGTAGGCATCCATGGTCCGAAGAACCGCGACTGGTGGCCGAATCAGTTAAATTTAAACATCCTGAGACAACACTCATCCCTATCGAACCCAATGGGTGAAGGTTTTAACTACGCAGAAGAATTTAAGAGCCTGGATCTGGCTGCGTTGAAAGACGATCTTCGCAAGTTAATGACCGACTCACAGGACTGGTGGCCCGCTGATTTCGGTCATTACGGACCCTTATTCATCCGTATGGCATGGCATAGTGCAGGCACCTACCGAACCGGTGATGGCCGTGGTGGTGCAGGCAGTGGACAACAACGTTTTGCCCCGCTGAACAGCTGGCCCGATAATGTCAACCTCGACAAGCCGCGAAGGCTGCTTTGGCCAATCAAACAAAAATATGGCCGTAAAATATCGTGGGCCGACCTGATGGTACTTGCCGGGAATGTAGCCCTGGAATCCATGGGTTTCAAGGCCTTTGGATTTGGTGGTGGACGTGAAGATGTCTGGGAGCCGGAAGAAGATGTATACTGGGGTTCCGAAACCGGTTGGCTGACCGATAGTAAACGTTACTCGGGCGAACGCGACCTGGAGAATCCTCTGGCAGCCGTAGAAATGGGCTTAATCTATGTAAACCCCGAAGGACCCAACAAAAACCACGACCCATTGGCAGCGGCAAAAGACATACGCGAGACCTTTGCCCGTATGGCCATGAATGATGAAGAAACCGTAGCGCTTATTGCCGGAGGGCATACTTTTGGCAAGACCCACGGAGCAGGAGATGCAGCACTGGTAGGACCTGTCCCTGAAGCTGCCGGCATTGAACAGCAAGGCTTAGGCTGGATAAGTACCTTTGGCTCCGGGAAAGGCGGCGATTGTATCTCCAGCGGGTTGGAAGTAACCTGGACACAGCGTCCCACCCAGTGGAGTAATCTATTCTTCGAGAACCTGTTTAATTTCGAATGGGAATTAACCAAAAGTCCGGCTGGTGCGTATCAATGGATAGCCCAAAATGCAGGGGAAGTTATCCCGGATGCCCACGATCCTTCTAAAATGCATGCGCCAACGATGCTGACCACGGATCTTTCCCTGCGTTTCGATCCTGTCTATGAAAAAATATCCAGGCATTTCTTTGAACATCCCCTTGAACTGGCGGATGCCTTTGCCCGTGCGTGGTTTAAGCTCACTCACCGGGATATGGGACCACGGGCTCGCTACCTGGGACCTGAAGTACCCGAAGAAGAACTGATCTGGCAAGATCCGATACCTGCGGTGAATCATGTCTTGATAGATCTGATAGACATTGAAGCTTTAAAAACGAGGGTGTTAAATTCCGGACTATCCATATCTGAGCTCATATATACTGCATGGTCTTCCGCCTCTACTTTCCGGGGTTCCGACAAACGGGGCGGGGCTAATGGTGCCCGCATTCGTCTGGCTCCCCAGAAGTACTGGGATGTGAACAAGCCTAAACAGTTGGCGAAAGTGCTGGATACACTTGAAGAGATTCAAAAAGAATTCAACGGTACCCAGGCTGACAGAAAGAAGGTATCACTCGCCGATCTGATTGTATTGGCAGGTTGCGCCGCCGTGGAGAAAGCGGCAAACGATGCCGGTTATGTGGTCACTGTTCCTTTCGCTCCGGGGAGAATGGATGCCTGGCAAGAACAAACCGACCCGGAATCATTTGCTGTGCTGGAACCGAAAGCCGATGGATTCCGCAATTATGTAAAAATGGAATACGCAACATCAGCGGCAGAGCTGTTGGTGGATAAAGCCAATTTACTTAAATTGACTGCTCCTGAAATGACCGTTCTCGTGGGCGGCATGCGTGTGTTGAACACAAACTTTGACAACTCAACCTGCGGTGTCTTTACCCAACATCCGGGAGTGCTGACCAACGATTTCTTTGTCAACCTGCTCGACATGGGTACCGCCTGGACGTATTCCACTGAAATCCACGGAACTTACGAAGGACGTGACCGTAAAACGGGCGATCTAAAATGGAGAGGAACCACGGTAGATCTTATATTTGGTTCAAACTCGGAACTAAGGGCCCTTGCAGAAGTGTACGGAAGCTCGGATGCTCGGGAAAAATTTGTGACGGACTTTGTAGCGACCTGGAATAAGGTAATGAATCTGGACAGGTTTGAGTTGAGGCTTTGAATTCAGTGTTCCGTGTTCAGTGTTCCGTGTTCCGTGTTCCGTGTTTGAAAAGTTTGAAGAGTTTGAAGGGTTTGAAGGGCAAGTAGATTGCATTAGTCCTGCTCTATTGAACCGTTCTGATAGTAATATCGGGACGGTTTTTTTTGATTAAATTCCTCATAACTGTGATACTTTTTTATATTCTTAAAATAATTGGAGAATACGAAGGGGTGTTATTAAAAAAGTGTGTACTTTTGGATGCGAAATGACCCCATCAAAGCCCATAGTAGTTAGCTGCAAGTAAAAGAAACATTAGATATTCAATTGGATATCGATATTTGTTCAACTAAAAATGATAATGTTACTCGGCTTAACACCGGATTGAAAATCAAAATGACAATTTAATATGGATTGGAATGTTCACTCTAACAACCGATGGTTTTGAGCATTAACGTAGGTTTAAACAAGTGGATTGGACAAAAAATTAAAACAATATCAAAGTTTGTAAAAATACTTTTGCAAGAATTGAACATTATTAAATTGCCCTTTCCGACACTTGCATATAACTCCATGGAATTATTTAAGGGTATTGGTTATATTATTGAGTATTCACTTGCACAAGAAGATTCCTATTCCGGTAAAAAACATTTTCTAACATTAAGACTTATGAAAATAATTATAGAAAGACTACTAATTCTCTATTTGGTATTGAATACTGTTTCGGCCTTATCCGTAAATCATTTTTATACAGTGGGATCGAAATTGTATGACCCTTGTGCAGTTGAATTTAATATGCGGGGTGTAAATTATGCACCCTATAATTGGGGATATGCTCAAAATGAGCTGCTGTTGAATGAAATAGCACAAACGGGTGCTAACACGGTCAGAATGTCCTGGTATGCTAATAATCCCGATACACAGACACATAGTGTGTATACCGCAGCGAAATTAGCTGCTGCCCTGGATGCATGTACCGTTGAAGGAATGCTGCCGATAATAGAACTTCACGATCAAACTTGCCAAAACAATCCTCAAGCATTGATTTCGTTGGCCGATTTTTATCTACAGTCAGATGTGAAAAATGTTTTAATGGCTCGTCAGGACAGGCTCATCATCAATATTGCCAATGAGTCGCTATTCGTATTATGGGCAGACAACCAGACCAGTGCTCAAAATACGTTCAAAAGCACCTACAATACCATTATAGCAAAACTCCGGAATGCAGGTTATACATGTCCGTTGTTAATTGACGCCCCGGATTGCGGAACGAATAGTGATGTGCTTGCAGCTGTTGGTCAGGAAATTATTAATGCTGACGGGCAGCATAATGTCATTTTCAGCATTCATACTTACTGGTACTCGTTTGCAAACAATAACCCAGCCACTATGGTGCAAAAGCTTCAGGTAGTTGTCAATTCAGGCATTCCCTTTGTGTTGGGTGAAGTGGCAGATCAGCAAGATGATGCACAACCCTGTCAATATACACTACCTTATGAGCAACTGCTAATCGGTTGTCAATCATTGGGCATAAATTGGCTGGCATGGTCTTGGTGCAACGATGTTTGTCCGAATAGACAGATGACAAGTACAGGACGCTTCAACAATCTCACTTCGTATGGAAGCGATTTGACAAATAACAGCATCTACGGGATAAAAGCCAAGGCTATAAAATCCCCTTATCTTTCAACGAACACCTGCAATTCAGCGGCTTTAATACCATCACTCTCTGCCGGCAGTAATTTTGAAGTCAGGATACTAAAAGGAAATAACGGTTGGAGAATTATATCGTCTCACTCAAGTCCGTTACAAATTCAGTTGTATAACATGTTAGGTCAACTTTTGGATTGCCGGATGCTTCAACCAGCAGAATCTCAATTGATTCTTCAACCAACCGGGAAAGGGGTTTACTTGTTCAAAATAACAGACAATGATCATAGATTTGAAATCATAAAACAGAATACACTCTGATTAATTTCAGATTAAAAAGGACCTGGCGGCATACTCAAAACAGGCAGTCATTGAATGGCTGCCTGTTTTTATAAGTATATATGTCAATCACTACTCCTTCAACTCCACCAGTTCCATGTGTGATTGAAGGTTTCCTTTTTTATCGTAGTTCTCCGTTTTGACCATCCCTACTCCTTTTGCATACCATGCAACACTGTGTGAATTCGCTTTGAATCCCATGGCTGAGGAGCTGACGTCGCTCGTAAACTTGTAAGCATCAAAAGTACCAGCCTTGACCGTTACATTTTCTTTGGCTTCCACCTTGCGGTTAGTCATTAATGCAGACATTTTCATGTTTATAATTCCCATCTTCATGGCCATTTCAACATTGGCATCGGGAAGCGTGACACCCACGGTTGGATTCATAGGCATTTCCATGTTATTTCCTGTAATCTGAATGTCAGGAGGGATTTGACCTTCTCTTTGGAAGGCTGCCTTATTTATAAAATTACTCATATCCATATAGAGAATGTCGCCCTTCTGGTGTATGGTAATTTCGTCATTGAATAACTGTTTGTCATTGGGATCAGCCGATTCGCACAAATACGTGATGTCCATGTTACTGCCGTTGATGACTACGTGTTTGATGGTATACCGAACGGTGTTCACCGGCTTATCTTTCTTGTCGAAAGATTTATAGACTAACACTGTTCCTTCTTTGGTAGGGAAAAAGGTTTTCTGGGCATAGGACAATGAGGCGGTAAAGATCATTCCGGTGATCAGGAGTAGTTTTTTCATTTTGTTTTTATTTTAAGTGGTTATAGTGATTTAAAATAAAAATAAAACAATTCTACACACTGAAAGATCATTAAAAGTAAAAGTTATTTCAATTTAGGCGAGGATGCTTTCGAGATGTCCCTATACCGATTAGATATTTAGTTTTTGAGTATTAAACGGTCATAGTCAATAGGATTGAACATCAAGGAAAACTCTTTAAGGCACTTCGTACTCTTTAAGGTTTTCATAGTTTCTTTAAGGTATTAATTAACCGTTCTGACTAATGAGCAGTAGGGATTTTTTATTCAAAATCTCAATTTGTTTACCGGTCATTTTGATGATACCATCACCCTCAAATTCATTCAGGATGCGGCTGATACTTTCGCGACTGGTATCCACGAGATTCGCTAATTCAGCTTGCGAAAGCGGCAATACAAACGTGTCGGATTTAAAGATATTATCCGAGAATTCCAATATGGCATCAGCCATGTTGCCACGAATGAGCTTTTGGGTACGATTGGCACACCGGCGGAATGATTCCACTTCGTTCTTGCAAAATTCCTGAATAAGCTCGTGGGTAAATTCTTTATTTTCATCGATAATCTTCAGAAAAACTTCCAGGTCGATAAAACAAACTTCAGCATCAGATACTGCAGTCACAGAATATTGATTGATTTTACTGCCAAAAGTGGTGGGTAAACCCAGGTAGCTCGGTGCATTGACCATCTTTACAATTTGCTCGTTGTAAGGTCCTGCAATATGAATTTTGGCCAGCCCGGTGCGCAAGAATATCACATTCGTTGAATAGGTGCCCTGTTTAATAATCGAATCGCCTTTTTTCAATTTGAGCTCCAGATGGTTTAAACTAAGCTGGTCCAGGCTACTTTCACCCAACATGGATGTTGCCTTGGTTTTAAACAGACAATTTCTACAATCGTTTAGCATAGGACTTGAATTTAAAGGAATAAGATGCAAATATATGCAATGTGATGCATATCACAAAATAATGTATTCACAAGCACGTCATTATTCTCATTAAATAAATTTTTCTTCAATATATTTGCAGAAATAATTCTCTAATCAGGTTTAATTAAAAAATGGTCACTATGGAAGCCACACAGGAAATTACAATTCAGGAACTTCAATTGCAGATTGATGCATTGAAAAAGAAAGTCAATAAACTCGAAAAGAGTCGCAAAGATCAGTTATCAATAGCTGTAGTTTCAGGCGATATGGATAAAGTATTAGCCGCTATGGTTATTTCTTTAGCCGCTGCAGCCATGGATACCCAGGTAAAACTGTTCTTCTCATTCTGGTCACTTTCAGCATTGCGTGATCCAAACAAGAGTCCGAAAGGAAAAGACTTTATCTCTAAGATGTTTGGTATCATGCTACCAAAAGGCAAAGATAAACTGTCTTTATCGAACATGAATATGGGCGGCATGGGTCCTCTGATGATTAAAATGCTCATGAAAAAGCAACATGTCATGTCATTGGGCGAAATGTTTAAACAAGCCGGTGAACTCGGAATCGAAATAACCATCTGCGAAATGTCCATGGGATTAATGGGTTTCAAAAGCGAGGAAATGATCGACTATCCGCATTTACGTTATGCAGGTGCAGCAACTTTCGTGGCTGATGCCGGCGAAAGCGCGATACAGTTGTTTATTTAATAGAGTAAATTGGTTGATTGGTTAATTGGTTAATTAGGTAATTAGTTAACAAGTAAGCGAGAAAACAAGTAGACAATTCAACAACACAAAAACAACAACAATTCAAAATCATAACATTATGGCAACAGATTTAAAAAGTTTAAAATCAGATTTAGTAGTAGATGCTCGTGGAACCGCATGTCCCGGACCATTATTGGCTGCAAAGAAAGCAATCGGCGAATTAGAATCAGGCGAAATTATGGAAATTCTTTCGGCTGATGAAGGTACCAAAAACGACATTCCACGTTGGTGCGATAAAGTGGGTCATGAATATCTTGGTTTCTACGACGAAGATAGCTTCAGCCGCTTGTTTTTAATCAAAGAATAAAAACTAAACGACCCCCAACCCCTAAAGGGGAGTTGAGGTTAGTACAGTTTTATATAAACAGTGCTAATTTCCCTTTTAGGGGTTAGGGGTCATATTTATTACGACTATGTCAACATCTCCAAAGATTCTGGTTTTTTCGACCGATAAGATTTCCGACCCGGGAATTGATCAGGCAGGATTACGGAAAATACATTACGCTCCCTCCGTATATGTGATCAGCTTACCTTGTTCCTCCGGCATCAAGCCCAGATGGATAATCCACGCGCTGGAACATGGATTCGATGGTGTTTTTATTGCAGCCGATGGGCACGAATGCTCGTATAGTTCGCGTTGTGCAGAACATACCAACAATATTGTGGAAGTTTCACAAGAATTGATGAAAGAAAAAAATATTAATCCCCGTCGAGTGCGCATGGCAGCACTATGTTCTGTATGTGCCGAACCGTTTATGAATCATATGGAGAACTACGGGAAGATTTTAGCAGAATTACCCCTAACAGAAAAGAAAGAACCCCCAGCCCCTAAAGGGGAATAAGATAAGAAACTAATGATTATTTTAAACAAATATCATGATTGAGACTATTAAAGAGAACAAACAAGAAAATACTAATCTTAATTCCCCTTTAGGGGTTAGGGGTAATCCTCACTACGATGCATTAGTTATTGGAGGCGGAATTGCCGGTCAGGAAGCAGCATTAAGCCTTGCGGATATGGGTCATGAAGTGCTGCTGGTTGATAAGGCACTCTCGATAGGTGGTAAAATGATTCAGCTCAGCAAAGTGTTCCCCACACTGGACTGTGCAGCCTGTATCACCACTCCCAAGATGTCGGAGACGGCCCGTCACCCGAAAATCACCTTGATGCTCAACAGCGAAATTGATGGAATTACGAAAGAGGGTGATGATTTTGAAGTACAGGTCTCTAAGAAAGCCCGCTACGTGATTCAGGAAGATTGTACCGGTTGTGCACAATGTGAGGCGGTGTGTCCTGAAGTGCGGAGCGACGATTACAATGCTAACCTGGCAGGACGGAAAGTGGCCTATATTCCCTTCAACCTGGCAAACCCACGCATTGCCACGATCGACCGTCAAGGTCACTCTGCTCCGTGTATTAACGAATGTCCTGGAGGCGTAAAAGCTTACGGATTTGTATCACTTGCGCGTAACGGACAGTATGAAGAAGCTATGAAGCTTCATCTCGAAGATATACCATTCCCCGGAAGTTTGGGTCGTGCATGTTACGCACCTTGCCAGAATGCCTGTACACGTGTCGGTTTGGAAGGTTCAGTGGATATCCGTAAAACCAAGCGCTTTTTTGCTGACTGGTATTACGAAAAATATCCTGAGGCAACTGCAGTGGAAATAAAGAATAGAACAGACAAGAAAATTGCCGTTATCGGGTCAGGTCCTGCCGGCATCACTGCGGCCTATCATTTGGCTTTGAAAGGTCATACGGTGACCATATTCGAAGCAGCACCTGCCGCAGGGGGTATGTTGCGGTTGGCCTTACCGGAATACCGTGCACCAAAAAGTGTGGTGGATCGTGATTTAAAGAATATCACCGTTCTTGGAGTTAAAATTGAAGTAAACAAAAAGATAACGGATTTAGAAGCATTGAAAAATGAAGGTTATGATGCCGTATTTGTATCGGTGGGTACACATGATGCAGTAACTTCCAAAACTGAAGGATCCGATTTAAAAGGTATTGTTGATTGTCTTCATTTTCTGAGAGAATCGAATATTGGTCAGAAAGAAGATTTGAAAGGCAAATGCGTGATGGTCATTGGGGGTGGTAACACGGCCATTGATGCAGCACGTACTTCCTTGCGTCTGGGTGCTGAAAAGGTAACGGTTGTTTATAGACGCAGCCGGGAAGAAATGCCCTGTTTTGCTCCCGAAATTCATGAAGCTGAAGAAGAAGGTGTAGAAATAGTAATTCTGCGTAATCCGGTGAAATACATGGGTAAAAATGGTCAAATCAAACAAGTTCAGTTAGTAAAAATGCAACTGGGTGAAAAAGATGCGAGTGGCCGTCGCAGTCCTGAACCGGTAAAAGGATCGGAATATATCGAGAATGTGGATTATGTGATCGAAGCAATCGGTTTGAAACCTTCCACTTCACCCTTTGCAGGACAAATTGAGTTGAATAAAAACGGAACCATTGTGGCCAACAAAAAAACGCTGCAAACTTCCGTAGCATTTATATTTGCAGGTGGTGATACCGTTACCGGCGCAACCACGTTGATTGAAGCTGCCGGACAAGGTAAAAAAGCTGCATTCTACATGGACAAATACTTACGGGATTTGAACATGGAAGATTATGAAGACGGCGACAAATTACCGGCTATCGACAAAAACATCGTATTAAAAAAATACGATGGCAACGTAAAACCCGCTATACCAGGAGGCATGATGCCACTTGCCCAACGTGCAACAAGTTGGGAAGAAGTAGAACAAACGTTCACAGAAGCTGAATTGAAAGCCAGTACCGAACGTTGCCTGGATTGCAGCAATTGCCGCGAATGTCATCAATGTGTGACGGCATGTCCTTCAAATGCAATCGACTTTAAGCAAAAAACACAAGTGGTGAATACAACCGTCAAATCGGTGGTGGTCACTACAGGTTATAATTTATTTCCTCCAACCGGGAAACCAAATTACGGGTATTCAAAATATGCCAATGTGATTGACTCCATGCAAATGGATCGATTAATTGCTCCTACGCGTCCGTACAACAATGTGCTTCGTCCTGGTGATGGCAAGACGCCTGATAATATTGCTTATGTGCTTTGTACAGGTTCACGTGATTCGGCCATTGAAAACTCCGGTTGTGGTGCCGATTGCGCCAATAATCCTATATGTTCGCAGATTTGCTGTATGTATTCCATCAAGCAAGCGCAACTTCTTATGGGTGCGTTGCCTATGGCCGACATTACCATTTACTACATGGATATCCGTGCATTTGGTAAAGGGTACGAAGAATTCTTTCAGGAATCGAAAGCGATGGGAGTGAACTTTGTAAAAGGGAAAGTGGCTAAAATCAGGGAAAATGAAAATGGCAGCGGTGACCTGATTATTCGTTACGAAGATGTTACCAAAGGGGTGGTAAAAGAAGCAAAACACGATGTGGTAGTACTTTCTGTTGGAGTTGTTCCCAATAAAAATGTTCCTCAGATGTTTAATAATCAGGTATTGGAACTGGACGACTTTAATTTTGTAAAACAAACCGATGAACTTATTAATCCGGCATTGACAAGTATCGAAGGTGTTTTTGTGGCTGGTGCAGCATCAGGACCAAAAGATATTCCTGATTCAATTTTTTCGGCTGGATGTGCAGCTTCGGAGGTTGACGGATATTTGAACAGGATACAAGAATCAAGAACCAAGAGCCAAGAATCAAGAACCAAGAGCCAGGAACCAAGAGTCAAGAACCAGGAACCAAGATTCAAGACAATAGATACAAGAGTGTAAAATTTCAAGTTGTAACGTAAGAAATAAGACAAGAATATGCCTAATTTTAAGAAGTTAGATATTTGGATTAAATCTATGAATATAGTCACTGAAATCTACCAAATTACAAATACTTTTCCAAGTTGTGAAAGATTTGGTTTAGTATCACAAATGCAAAGATCTGCAGTTTCGATTCCGACTAATATTGCTGAAGGCTCTGCAAAAACAAGTAATAAAGATTTTGCCCGATTTTTAGAAATGTCATCCGGTTCTGCTTTTGAGTTAGAAACTGAAATGATTGTTTCGTACAACTTGAAATATATTGATACAATTATTTATGAAAATCTTTTAACCGGGATTTCAGAGATTCAAAAAATGATTTATGGTTTTAAAAACAAACTGGAATAAAGAGCCAAGAACCAAGATCCAAGATGCTAATAGTCTTGATTCTTGACTCCTGATTCTAATAATCTAAAAACCAAGAGCCAAGAGCCAAGAAACAGGATGCTAATAGTCTTGGTTCTTGACTCCTGATTCTAATAATCTAAAAACACACATTGAATTAAGTCGAATAATCAAAGACATGCTAACTGTCTTGATTCTTGGTTCTTGATTCTAATAGTCTAAAATATATGAAAGAAAGAATAGGTGTCTATATTTGTCATTGCGGCGGGAATATATCCGATTACGTAGATGTGGAAGAATTGGGTAAAATGTTTCATAAAGAGGAAAATGTTATCATTTCAAAAGATGTAATGTTTGCCTGTGCCGATTCCAACCAGAAAGACATGGTGAAAGATATTCAGGAAAACAATCTGGATGCTATCGTAGTTTGCTCTTGCTCACCAAAACTACATTTACATACGTTTAAAAATGTGGCTTCGCGTGCAGGTTTGAATCCTTCCAATTATGTTCAGGTGAATATCCGTGAACAATGTTCATGGCCTCACAGCGACCGTCCCCGCGAAGCAACGGTAAAAGCCGCCGGATTGATCCGTGCAGGAATAAACCGTGTTTCTTTTTCAGAATCGTTGGAGAATATTGAACTTTCAGTGAAGAAAACTGCCCTGGTGGTTGGGGCCGGAGTTGCCGGAATGAAAGCCGCTATTGAACTGGCAAAAAGTGGTAATGAAGTGTATCTTCTGGAAAAAGATTATTTTGTAGGAGGACGCATTGCCCAGAAAGATAGTTTGTTCATGTCGGGTCAGAAAGGAAAGGATATTGTTGCTTCTTTGTACGAAGAAATCAGAAAGCAACCTAATATCACTTTGTTTACCGGAGCTACCATCGAAAAAGTTTCAGGAAGTCTTGGAAATTTTCATATCGATATTAAGGTTAAACCTCGTTTTATCAATGGAAAAGCCGATAAACAAGCTGTAAAACGTGCCATGGAAGAATGCCCGGTTTCGGTAGATGATGCTTTTAATATGGGATTGACAAAACGCAAAGCCATTTATAAAAACTATCCCGAAGCTTTGCCTGATGTTCCTGTAGTTGAAGCCGGATTATTGAAAGATGAAACCGATTTCGTTGCCAAATTCGCTTCAACTTTGAACATGAACGAGCAGGACGAAACTCTTTCGTTTATCGTTGGTTCGGTTCTGATAACAACCGGTTTCGATAATTATCAACCCAAAGAAGGTGAATTTGGTTACAAAACCATAGATAATGTGGTTACGCTTCCTGAATTGAACCGTTTGATAGAGCTGTGTCCCGAAAAACTGGTTTACAAAGGCAAGCAAATAAAGACTGTTGCATTTATCTATTGTGTGGGTAGTCGTCAGAAAAAAGGGGATAATAAATATTGCTCGCGTCAATGTTGTACCTCCACCATTCACACTTCGTTGCAACTGAAAGAAAAATATGAAAAGATACAGACTTATCACGTTTACCGCGATATACGGACTTATGGAAAGCAAGAGATTTTGTATGCCCAATCGTCGAAACAGGGCGATTTGTATTTCAAATACGAAGACAAGGAATTGCCATTAGTAGAACTTGATGGTAAATCGACTATTTTGAAAGTAAAAGATTACCTGACATCTAAACAGGAACTGGAAATTGAAGCTGATTTGGTTGTTTTGGTTACCGGAATGGTACCTCGAGAAGATTCAACTCATATATCCGAACTTTTCAAAATCCCTATTGGAAGGGATAAGTTCTTCAACGAAATTCACCCTAAACTGAAACCGGTGGAAACAGTTATCAAAGGAGTTTATATTGGCGGAACCTGTCAGGGACCTAAAAATGTGAGTGAATCGGTACAATCGTCATTGGCAGGTGCTTCAAAAATCACAGCATTACTTAAGAGCGGGACTGTTTCGGTCGATCCAATCATAGCACGGGTGAACGCTGATGCATGTACCTGGTGCGGAAAATGTGCCGAAGTGTGTGACTACACAGCTATTAAAGAGGTGGAAGTAGATGGCAAGCGCATTGCAGCAGTGAATACTGCGGTATGTACCGGTTGTGGCATGTGTGCTCCTGTTTGTCCTGTAAACGCTATTGAAATTGCGCAGTACACCGATCACGAAATTGAATCAATGATTGATGGTTTTATGCAGGAGGTGCAAATCAGGGAAAAAGAAGTTAATCCGGAAGAAGTTCAAGAAGAAGGGAAAGTGGGCATGAAAGAATATCCGCAAGTTTGGAAAGAAATTCTGGCAGGAATGACAGAGGAGAAAAACACTATTCCTCAAATTATAGCCAACTCAAAAATTGCCGGCGAATTAGTTACGTTCCACTTGATGACCATGAATCGTTACGGCGTGGTTGTTCCCGCAGGAATGGATGCGAAAGAAGAATATTTTTATTATAAAAAGAAATAATAACGACCCCCAACCCCCTAAAGGGGGCTTTTTGACTCCCCTTTAGGGGGTTGGGGGTAAATCTTAATTAATATGTCAAGAGTTAATCCTGAATTTGCAACTGAACTTAAGAAATACGGAGCGAGTGATTTTAGTGCCTGTTTCAATTGCGGAAACTGTACGGCAACCTGTGCGCTCTCAACAACCGACAGTTCTTTTCCTCGCGAAATGATCCGTTACAGTACATTAGGCCTGGAAGATGAAATCAAAGCATCATTAAAACCATGGCAGTGTTATTATTGTGGCGAATGTTCTTCGGAATGCCCAAGACAAGCTGAACCTGGAGAGTTAATGATGTCACTCCGTCGCTGGTTGACGGCTAAATACGACTGGACCGGTTTGTCCGGATTGATGTATAAATCATTGCCGGCAAGTATTACGGCATTCGTTCTTACATTTATTGGTGTGTTGGCATTTGCTTTTCAGTCAGATTTTGACCTGGAACACATGATGCACGTGGGTCATTTGTTCGAAAGCATTGCTATTGCATCCATCATGGTAGTGATTTTTGTTCCGAATATCATTCGCATGTGGTATTTCACTATCCTAGAACCGAAGACAAAAGTATCGTTTAAGAATTATGTTAGCAGCATTGGGGAGTTTTTCGTAACCATGTTCGTTCAAAAACGTTCATTGGATTGTGAAGATAATCGCTTCCGTTGGTTCGAACATTTCATATTGGTTCTCGGCTATTTATCACTACTCTTTACAACAGTTTTCATGGACTGGTTCTCTTCACAATATACATTCGTCATTGTATTTGGATATGTAGTAAGTGCCATTGTATTTGTGGTAACAATAGATTTTGTAAATAGTCGCATGAAAAAGAAAAAAGTGATGAATCAACATTCACAACCTTCCGATTGGTTCTTTGTCATCTGGTTGTTCCTGATGGGATTGACAGCCTTTATGACCCGTCTGTTTATCGACCTGGATATCCTGGAAATGAATAAATGGTTGTATATTCTTCATTTCACCATTTTGGTACAATGGGCTTTAATTATCGTACCTTTTGGTAAATGGACACACTTTTTGTACAGATCCTTTGCAATGTACTTCGCTAAGTTGAAAGAAGTAAGCAAATAGGATAAATTTAGTAAGGATAAATACCGAATCGATAAGATGTATACTCTTAGGTTCGGTATTTTTTAGTTTATTTGATTGAAATCATATAAGATTTGTTTGTTTATAGTGAGCATATGTTCATAACTATTTGTACCTTTGCCATCACAATTCAACTGAAAAATAATATGGCACGTCCAAAACAAGATCGAAAAATCGGTCATCCGCCACTTATGCAGGGATTCAAGCCTTTTGGCATTCCACCTCATTTATTAAGTTCCGTTTCATTGCTTTTTGATGAGTATGAAGCCATTCGTTTACTCGATTATGAAGGAATGAATCAGGAGCAAGCCGCAGAAAAGATGAACGTATCCCGACCCACGTTGACCAGGATTTACGAAAAAGCCCGCAAAACGTTGGCAACTGCTTTTGTAGAGGGGAAAATGATTATAATTGAAGGAGGAAATGTACAGTTCGAGAAACAATGGTTCCGTTGTAAAAGATGCTTTAAATTAATAGGTGGATTAGAGAACCATGTACGATGCATTAATTGTAAAAATTACTTTACTGATGAACTAACGCCAATAAATAAAATATGAACCATAGTTCATAATTGTTTCAATTAAAAATCAAACAATAATATAAAATCAATATAATGAAAGATACTTTTGTTGAGAAAGCTGCCAATTGGGATAGCCCGGATAAAATAAAAATGACCAAGATATTTCTGAGTGAAATGCTATTTCATATCAATCCACAATCCAGTTGGAAAGCATTGGAAATTGGTGCAGGAACTGGATTAGTCGGACTCAATGTAGAGCCCTTAGTAGGTAAAGTGGTTATGGTGGATACATCTGAATCTATGTTGGAAGTATTAAAGCAGAAGTTACACGATGATAGCAAAGTTGAGTTATTACACGGTGAAATATTTAAGTACAAACAACAAGATATTGATTTTGTATTCTCTGCTATGGCATTTCATCATCTCACTGATGTTGAAAAAGCAATACAACATTTGGCAACAATTACAAAACCCGGTGCATGGGTGGTTGTAGGTGATTTGGTAACAGAAGATGGTTCGTTTCACAGCTTTGAGCTAATACCTTATTGTGGATTTGATACTACAGTATTATCAAAGCAATTCGTTCAGGCTGGCTTTTATGTAAAACTGGTAAAAATATACAATGTCATAACCCGCACAATTGACGAAAAAACAACAAATTACGAACAATTTATATTGATTGCTAAACGATTGTAAACCAAAATAACAAGATGAAAATAGTTGTTTTATCGGATAACAGGCAATTGCAGGAAGCTCTTGAATTTGAACACGGACTATGTGTATACCTGGAAACAGAGAAGTACAAGTGTTTACTTGATACAGGTGCTTCCAATATGTTTGTGCACAATGCCGAACAAATGGTTATTGATTTGGCAGATGTTGATTATGTTTTTATTTCACACGGACATTCCGATCATATTGGTGGATTGCAATCCTTTTTAGAAATAAACAGCAAGGCAAAAATAATTATGTCTCACAATGCACTTTCACAACGCTTCTTCTCAGAAAGAAAAGGATTGAATGAAATTAGCAGTAAAATTGACATAAGTAATTACCTCGACCGTTTTATTTTTATCGATGAATATACAGAATTTGAGAATGAAATTTTTGTCTTTCCATGTCGACAATCAATTTATTCCATGCCCAAAGCCAACCGTTCTTTAATGAGTGCAGATTCCAATGGACTCAAAACAGACAATTTTAATCATGAAATAGTTGTTTGTTTTGGCCAAAAAGATTTATTGGTTTATACAGGTTGTGCCCACCATGGAGTATTGAATATTTTGAATTCTGTTCAAAGCATCACCCAAAAGCAAATTTCAACCCTTATCGGTGGTTTTCATTTATTGGATGGATACCCTGATCAATATGAAACTGATGAGGAAATAAATGAAATTGCAGAAAGTTTGCATGTTAAATATAGTGATACAATGATTTATACAGGGCATTGTACCGGAAATAACGTTTTCAGTTTATTAAAGAAAAAATTAGAAGACAAATTGATATTTTTTCATACTGGCTTTACTTTTTTTATTCATAAATGATAAATTCAAAAAAACAAAATGAAAATTGCAGTACCAACAAAAGAAAACAACCAAATTGATGCACATTTTGGTCATTGTGAATTCTATAGAATTTACACAGTTTCAGAACAAAATCAAGTTATCTCAGAAGAAAGAATGGATTCACCCCAAGGTTGTGGTTGTAAATCAAACATTGCACAAGTATTCGAAAATGAAGGAATTAGAATTATGTTAGCCGGTGGAATAGGCGATGGTGCTATCAATACGTTAAATGCACACGGTGTCAATGTAATACGAAATTGCCAGGGCGATGTGACAGAACTCGTTCAACAATACTTAGCCGGAAAAATTAAAGATAGTGGAACAAATTGTGCGGCTCATTCCACCGACCACGAAGATGAACATGTTTGCAATCATAACTAAATAGAATGAATGATGATTGAACATGAATTCAAATTTAGAGTAACCTATCCTGATACCGATCAAATGGGGACCATGCATCACGCCAATTATGTAAAATATTACGAAGCAGCTCGTTGGGAGTTGTTTCGCATTATCGGGTTTTCCTATAATTCGGTTGAGGAAGCGGGCGTGATGTGTCCGGTAATTCGAATGAATTTCCGTTTTATTAAACCTACCCGTTATGATGAATTACTGACCATTAAAACGACACTGAAAGCTATTAAAGGAGTCCGAATCTGGTTTGAATATAAGCTTTATAACGAGGGGAATGAATTGATCAATGAAGCCGAAACGGAATTGGCTTTCGTGGGTAGAGATAATTGGAAACCTTGTGCAGTTCCTGATTTATTATTATCAGCCATTGCAGAAAATTCAAACTTGAAATTAATTAGCAAATAACTTCATAAATATGTTTGATTTTCGTTTAAAGGTTTTTCATACAGTTGCCAAACGCCTCAACTTCACTAAGGCTGCTGATGAACTATGTATCACCCAACCTGCTGTCTCAAAGCATATACAGGAAATAGAGAATTACTTTCAGCTAAAGTTATTTGACCGGAATGGAACTAAAATAAAACTAACGGAGGCAGGAGAAATTCTACTGGAATACGCGAACCGGATATTTACCATATACAGCAACCTGGAATTTGAACTAAACGCCCTAAATCAACGACATAACGGCAAATTACGCATAGGAGCCAGTACAACCATAGCCCAGTACATATTACCCCCGTTGTTAGCTGCTTTCCATAAAAAGTTTACGGATATTAAAGTCACCTTATTGATTAACAATACTGAGCAGATTGAACTGGCACTGCAAAACAAGGATATAGACTTTGGCATTATTGAAGGTCAATCAAAAAATACTTTGTTTAAATACACTGAATTTATGAAAGATGAGATCGTACTGGTGGCCAATATCTCTCATCCAATGGCAGGAAAAGAAATGATTCAACCGGATGAATTGCTTAAAACGCCACTATTGTTAAGAGAACCCGGTTCAGGGACCTTGGAGGTTATAGCTCATGCATTAAAACCATTAGGCATTAAAACATCCCAGCTTCAAACTGAAATGCAGTTAGGCAGCACCGAAAGTATTAAATCCTATTTGTTACATTCCGATTGTATGGCTTTTCTTTCATTACATTCCATTTTAAAAGAACTTAAAAACAAAGAAGTCACTATTATAGATGTGAATGGTCTCGATATCGAACGAACTTTTCACTTTATTCAATCCTATGGCGAAGCAGAAGCCCTACCCGAGCTATTCATGAGATTTGTCAACCACTATAACTTCAGGTAATGAAGCATTACAAATAACTATTTCTTTGCTCTTTCAATCCTGATTACCTTTGTATCCTCAATAAACAAGATATTCAAATTGGAAAAAACATCATGGAACAACATGGAACAAAAGACTAACAGACATTTTTTTCTCCGTATTACTTTAAAAGGAATGCTTTTTATTCTTGTGGCGGCATGTTGTTTGACCCCTTTTATTTCTCCTCCTATTGCTTTGTTTTTAGGTTTAGTTTTTGCACTGTCACTGGGAGCTCCATTTCCACGCTTTAACAGCAAAATGTCCAAATATCTGCTTCAAGTATCTGTTGTAGGGTTGGGATTTGGCATGAATCTACATGATTCGGTTAAAGCAGGTTCCGATGGAATGCTTTTTACCTTATTTTCAGTGGTGAGCGTTATGTTTATTGGTGTAATGCTAGGCAAATGGCTCAGGATTCCCAATGTGGCTGCGTATTTAATTGCTTCGGGTACTGCCATCTGCGGAGGTAGTGCCATCGCTGCTGTTGGTCCTATTGCAAGGGCCAAAGAAAGCGAAATGTCAATAGCCCTCGCTACGATCTTTGTATTGAACGCCCTGGCGCTATTCCTATTCCCCGTATTGGGACATTGGTTTCACCTCTCGCAACAACAGTTCGGTATGTGGGCGGCAATAGCTATACATGATACCAGTTCTGTTGTTGGAGCAGGAGCCACGTTTGGGGAAGAAGCCATGAAAGTAGCTACGACGGTGAAACTTACCCGTGCTTTATGGATTATTCCATTGTCTGTTTTCACATCGTTCTATTTTAAATCGAAGGGCGACAAGGTATTTATTCCCTGGTTTATCCTGTTTTTTATTCTGGCCATGGTCTTAAATACCTATCTGAAAATCCCATCAACATTGACGCATGGGATTGTAACCGTTGCCAAACAATGTTTAACCTTAACGCTCTTCTTTATTGGTGCCGGACTGTCACGTGCCGCACTTAAAATGGTCGGAGTAAAACCTTTGGTCCTGGGAGTTATACTCTGGTTTTTTATAGCCGTGATCAGTCTGTCAGTTGTTTACTTTATATATTAATAGCTAGAAAAGTAGACAAAATATCAAAAAAGAACAAAAAACAAAGGCGCTTGAATTTCAAAATTAAAATGATGAATCAGGATGAATTAGAAATAAGGACAAAACAGGCTGTAAGCTTTTTTGAGGAAGGATATAATTGCTCTCAAGCAGTTTTCATGGCCTATTCCGATGTCTATGGCATTGAAAAAGTAACAGCTGCTAAGTTAGCGACCTCTTTTGGGGGTGGAATGGGTCGATTAAGGGAAGTATGTGGTGCAGTAAGTGGCATATTTTTAGTATTGGGATTACATTATCCATTTACGAATATAAAGGATAAAGCTGCTAAAAACATGAATTACAAGGCCGTTCAGCGTACGGCATCTGAATTCAAAGCTATAATGGGTTCATATATCTGTGCCGATTTACTAAAACTTAAACATGAGCCACAAAATTCCGAAGCTTCCGAGAGGAACGAATCTTATTATAAATCCCGTCCATGTATACGTTGCGTTGCTGTGGCGGCTGAAATTATTGGAAAAGAATTATCTGCCAATAATATAGAAATAAATTAACTAATCACAATTGATTAAAAACAAATGATAGAAGCAGGATTGTTAATTTTCGGAATCGTAGTTGGTATTTTATCCGGTTTATTTGGAATCGGCGGCGGTATCGTATTGGTACCTACACTAATTGTAGTCTTTGGCATGGATATTCTTGATGCAAATGCCACATCACTTGCCGCCATGTTACTGCCGGTAGGAGTTTTAGGTGTTATTTCATACTATAAAGCCGGACTTATTAAAATCAGGGAATCTTTATGGATTGCGTTGGGATTGTTTCTGGGATCTTTTGTTGGAGGTGAATTAGCTGTAAATATCAACGAAGGTCTTTTGGCGAAGCTATATGCCGGCATCCTGTTCTATATCGCCTTGAGCTATTTCGATCTGTTTTCCTATTTCAGAAAAAAGAAAGAACCGAAAACAGTCAATTATTTCGATGTTTCTAAACCTCTGTGGTTGTATCTTGTTGTGGGTATAGGAGCAGGTATCTTTGCCGGTCTTTTTGGCAAGGGAGGCGGTATAGTTATTGTTCCTTTACTGATCGGAGTCTTCCATTACGATCCGAAAGCGGCTGCTGCTACTTCATTAGCGGCATTGCAATTACCGGTGGGTTTGCCCAGTGTGATTATTTATGCTCACAATGGACATCTGAATGTCCTGTTTGCCGGTTTAATTGCGCTTGGTATTCTTGCCGGAGTATTTTTTGGTTCAAAGCTAGGGGTAAAACTCCCTTCGGCGATGTTCAAAAAAGTGTTTGCTGTTTTTTTACTGGTTGTTGCGGTCTATATGATTTCTAAATATATATAACCCAATTGTAAAACGTGTATAAATGAAAGGAAATTTTGATTCGATAATCAATGAAAATCGCCTGGTGATAGTCGATTTTCATGCCCTGTGGTGTGGTCCCTGCAAGACCCAATCACCTATTTTAAAGCAAGTAGCCGAAGAACTTGGTGAACGGATAAAAGTAGTAAAAATAGATGTTGACCAAAACCCAATCATTGCCAGCCGGTACCAAATTCAAAGTGTACCTACTCTAATGATTTTCAAAAATGGAGAAATAAAGTACAAGCAAGCAGGTGTTCATAGCAAAGCTCAACTAATGAACATTATAATGAGTTTATAAATTATTGCTTTATACCTTCAGAGGGCAGGTGAGTTTGTAAAAAACAGCTCTATACTTATCGGTAAATTCTTTTCCATGTTATTTCTTCAACAAAACTTCAGCTATGGCATTCTTGAAAGAATCCTTTGGCATAGCACCCTGTGCCATTTGTGGAGCACCGTTCATTGGACAAAAAAGGATAGATGGAATGCTACGAATCCCAAAAGCACCCGCTAACTCTTGCTCAGCTTCAGTATCCACTTTGTAAATGTGAATCTGTCCGTCATATTCTCTGGAGAGGTCTTCCAGGATAGGTGCCACCACTTTACAGGGTCCACACCACGAAGCATAAAAATCAATGAAGA
>CAIYOZ010000083.1 GCA_903927945.1 uncultured Bacteroidales bacterium
CGGTTGATAATGAGTAGGAATCAAACTATGGAAACAAACTAAATAATTGACCATCAGCAAATCCAATTATGTGTGTTTAATTCAGTTTGGTGAGCTCCTTTTCTATTATTATTTTTAGGTTCAATTGAGTATTTAATTTGTTTTTCAATTTACTATCAAATATTTACTGTAAACACATAATTAACTCCCTTACCGGGTTCGCTAAACAAATCCACTTTTCCGCCGATTGTATTCAAACGGTTCATCAAATTAAACAGGCCCAACCCTTTATGTTTGGTAAGGGTTTCTGTGACGTCAAAACCCGCACCATCGTCTTTGTAAACAATTTGAATCTGATCACCCGAATCGATCAGGTTGATATAAATATTATTTGCATGGGCGTATTTCAGGGTGTTGTTAATGCATTCGATGATGGCACGATATAGGGCCGCTTCTATTTCAACATCAATCCTCCTGTGCATATTACTTTCGAACTCAATATCATAGGAGGCTGTTTCATTGAGTTTATCCACAAAACTTCGAATAGCAGAGTATAATCCATAATTAGTCAGCAAATGGGGACTTAACTTATTCGATATTTCTTTCACGGTGGCTAGTGCCTCTTCCAGTATTTCACCTGCCTTACCGATGATTTCACTGTGCGACCTATTGCTATTAGGCCTTTCCGACCATTGCAGATAAAGTTTAATGGTCGAAAGCAAGGGTCCCAGACCGTCATGGAGTTCTTTCGAAAAATGAGCCCTTTCTTTTTCTTCTGTCTGAATAATAGCCTTCACCATGTTTTTCTGTAGCATTTTCTTTTCTGTAATGTCATGTACTACACCATATACCATCTTATCCTTTGCTACATAATTTAATATGATCTCTACAATAACCAGGTTGAAATCTTTCCTCAGACATTCCAGTTCAAGGGTACAACTTTGATTTTCATGACCATTTGTATACAGGAAATTTTCAAGCTCTTCGTGAAAATCTGTCATAACAAGTTGTGTCAACTTCATTCTTTCCATTTCACGTCCCTGATACCCAAAAATATCATAGATTCCTTTATTCACATATTCAAACTTGCCGTTTTTACAAATAAAGATACCATCGGTAATATTCTCCGATAGTAATTTGTATTTCTGATTGCTGGTCGTGAGCAATTCCTCCATTTTTTTTCGGGCAGTTATGTCTTTATTGCTTCCCCGGACACCCCTGAAATTTCCCAACTCATCAAATACCGGTCGGGAGAAGTGACCAATCCACCGGATAGCCCCATCTTTCTTTATGATTCTGTACTGGAATTCATGGTCACAGCCCATCTTTACTTCCTTATTCCGGTGTTCATGAAATGAGAGTAAATCATCTGGATGAATAACTTCAAATATGAGTTGCGAATTTAGCTCAAACTCACTTGATTTGTAACCTGTAATCTGTTCACAGGACGGTGAGCAGTAAATCATATGATCCAGCGGATCAATCCAGTATTCCCAATTGAAGGCAAAATCTGAAACAGTATGGTATTTCTCTTCTGCAACCTTTAATGCTTCATTCGACTTTAACAATTCTGCAGTTCGTTCGGAAACATGATCCTCAAGGGCTTCATTCAGTTGCTTGAGAGCATTTTCCGCTTGTTTCTGCAGGGTAATATCCTGAATGAGCGCCATAACAGAAGAGGTCTGTCCGTTTTTATCCAGTAAAACAGAATTGTACCAATTGCAATCGATTAGCTTGCCTGATTTAGTCACATTGCGATTGGCACTTATGAAAGTATCCTTTTCACCATTTGTCAGTTTTTCTATGGAATGATACACAAAGGGGATATCTTCTTCATAGATCAGTTTAAGGGTATCAATCCGTTTACCAAGTATTTCGTCTTTATTCCAGCCAAAAATATGCTCTGCCTCTAACGACCATTGCGTGACGATAAGGTCTTTGTCCCATTCCACGACTGCCAATGGAGAGTTCTCAAAATGGTATTTTAACCGTTGATCATTTTCCCTCAGATCATTCTCTGCCTTTTTCATCTGGGTAATATCAATGAATGAACAGATGACATTTCGAATCGAACGGTCGTCTTTTAAAATAACTTCTGCATTCACCAATAACCAATTGATCTCTGAATTTGGTTGAGGATAAACCCCTATTACAAAATCGTGGATAGAGTGACCGTTTGCAAAAGCCAATTGAACAGGAAGATCACAGGGTAATATATTAGATCCGTCTTCACGGATTGAATTCCAATCCTGATCAAAAAAGGAATTGCTCTTCAGTTGCTGCTCGGTGATTCCCAGCAAATTCAACGCTTTTGGATTGCACATCACCACCTCCTCTAATGGTCCGTAAAGAACGACTCCCACGGTCAAATCTTTTACCAGGTAACGAAACATCTTTTCACTTTCTTTGAGTGCACGGTAGTTTTCCTTTCGCTTGGTGATATTTCGGGCAGATCCCCCTATGCCTATAATATTTGAATTTTCATCATGCAATGGATTCAATATTAATTCATAATACCTGACACTCCCATCCGCAAGTGGAACTTTCATTTCCGAGAGTGATGAAATATCTGTTTCCTTCACCTGATGAATTAAACTATCAAGTTCGGCTCTCAAATTTTCCGGAATACCAAGTTCAACAAAGGTATGCCCCACAACTTCTGAAAGTTCATGCTTGACTTCCTTGCAGAAACTCCCGTTAGCACTGGTGAATTTACCTTCCATATTAAAGCTGAATACACTGTCCCGGCTGGAATTGTAGATTAACGAATACCGCTCTTCGTTCCTATGTAATGCTTCTTGCGCATTTTTACGGTCGGTAATATCATTAATAATCGAAAAAAACAGGACCGATTTATTATACTTTACAGGACTTGTATTTACCTCGACGTCTTTCAATTCACCAGTTGCAAGCCGGTGTTTCAAAATTAATGGATCGTTAGTCCCACTCCCGATATTTTGTAGTATTTGATCTATTTCATTTTTTGGCAGGTTATTAATCTCTGAAATGTTTTTATCACACAATTCAGAATGCGTCCATCCATAAAATCGACAAGCTGCCGGATTAACATCGACGATATCTCCGGTCTCCGGATGAAGTAACATCATGACAGATTGATTATTCTCAAATAATGATTTATACCTTTCTTCACTCTGACGGTGCTCTTCTTCGGCCTGCTTTCTCAACAATGCTGCCCCGATATGAGCGGATATTCCTTCCAGGAGTTCAATGACATTGAGATTGAAGCGGTCTTTTCGCTTATCGTTAAATTGAATCAGACCCACGATTGTATTCTGGGTTCGAATAGGCACCAGAGCCACAGAGGCATACCCCTGATGAATGCATTGATTTCGGGGATGAAACCTTTCATCGGTTGTAAGAGGTACATCTAATATCGGAAATGAATTATTGGTCCACCAACTCCCACCGGCAGAAACTAATGGATTCGTTTTGCAGGATGCTTTGCCTGAAAGGACCAACCCGCAGGTACAAGCAAGTAAGGGAGTTCCATTATTATCACAACACAGATTCCCTTTCTTGTCAAATTCTTTCAACGTGATCTCCCGGGTCATGAACTCTTCGGAAAAACCAAGATGATCGCAATACGGAAAATCGTTCCCTTTCTGTAACCGGATTCCCACTGCATCTAAACCGGTATAGGTTTTTAAGATTGCCACAATACGATGAATGGAATCATTGATTTCACCAGGGTCGTTGAGAATCTGAAGTATTTCACGGTTCATTTCCCGGTACTTTTCATTTTTCCTGCGTTCGGTAATATCAATGGAAGTGATAAAACAGAGCTTCTCTCTTTCTGAATAAACCCCCATTAATTGTACAATTGACCGGGTTGATTCTTGTGAAATTAATTCTACTTCACACGATATTTTTTTCCGTGTACTTATTACTTTTTCAAGGAATATATTAAAGACCGGTTTCGATTCATCTGACACAAAGAATCCAAATAAGCTATTGACTAGTATTGACCTGTCTTTGCCCAGTTTGTTGGCAGCATTCAGGTTCAGGTCTGTGATTTTTCCATCTCGTGTTAACGAATAATAACCCGAGGGTGCAAAGTCATACAGATTTGTATATTTTTCAGCGGTTTCATTCGATAGTCTTTTCTCACTGTTGAGTTCTACATTTTTTGATTCGAGTTCATCGTTCTGCATTTCAAGCTCAATTTGATGTACCTCGAGTTCATGAATCAGGCTTAATGTTTCAGCAATTGAATAGGTTGATCCTTTTTTTTGTGGATGGCTTTTTAAAAGCTTTTCAGCTTTTTGTCGAAGAATAGTAGCTAATAATGTGATATCATTTTCCATGTTTCATTGACTATGTTACGATGAGGGAAAGATGAGGAAAAATTAAATTCAATCAACTTTTATCAAAATCATATATAAACTGAAGTTGATCTGCCTAAACTAGCAATGTATTAAAAACAACACACAAAGATATGTATTTTTAGAACTATATTTAGTTTATTTGCATTTTAATTTTGAATTTAATCTTAGAAATTACCAAACAAGACACCTAAGAAAACTAATTTGATAGTTTTCATTCCGGATGACTCTATCTTTGAATATTCAAGGAAGAATCTTTCACTTTTATATTTTCACTGTAAACAAATAATTCACCCCTTTCCCTGGCTCACTATGTAAATCCACTTTACCTCCAATAGTATGTATTCGATTCATCAGGTTAAATAATCCTAACCCGCTCCGTTTTTTAAGAGTTTCTGTTACATTAAAACCGACACCATCATCCATATATTGGATGATGATCTGAGGACCCGTCTTCATTAACCGGATATCTATGGTATTGGCATTGGCATATTTAATTGAATTATTGATGCATTCAATGATGGCCCGGTAGAGGGTAGCTTCTATTTCCGCATCGATCCGTTGATGCACATTACTTTCGAAATGAATAACTAACGAATCCGCTTCATTCAGTTTATCCACGAAATTTTTAATAGCAGCCTCCAATCCATAAAGGGTCAGGATATGAGGGCTCAGTTTATTCGATATCTCCCTGACAGTTGTTAACGCCTCTTCCACTATTTCTTCAGCTTTGCTCACAATTTCAGTATGCGATTTACTGCTGTTTGGTCTCTCCGACCATTGCAGATAAAGCTTAATAGTTGAAAGCAAAGGACCCAACCCATCATGAAGTTCTTTCGAAAAACTGGCTCGTTCTTTTTCTTCTGTTTGAACAATCGTTTTAATTATGTTCTTCTGGAGATGCTTCTTTTCGGTGATATCATGAACTACACCGTAGATTAATGTATCCTTTGACACATAATTTAATAGCATTTCTACATTCACAAGGGAGAGATCTTTCTTTATGCATTCCACTTCCAGGTTGCAGTTTCGATTGACCGGACCATTGCTATACAGAAAATTCTCAAGTTCCTCGTGATAATCGGCTGTAACCAATTGTGTGAGCTTTGCCTTTTCCAATTCCCGACCTTCATATCCAAAAATAACATTGATTGCTTTATTCAGATACTCAAACTTGCCGTTTCTGCATATGAATATACCATCCGTGATGTTTTCCGATACGAGTTTGTATTTTTTATTGGTGGTGGTGAGTACTTCCAGCATTTTCTTACGCCCTGTAATATCCTTATTACTTCCCCTGATCCCCATAAAATTACCGGATTCATCATACACCGGACTGCAGTAATGACCAATCCAACGAACAGTACCATCTTTTTTGTAGATCCGGTATTGAATTTCATGATCGCATACATGGGCCAATAGTTCCCGATTCTTATGTTCCCGGAAGATGAGAAGGTCGTCGGGATGAATAATATCAAATATCAAATCTGAATTTTCGATAAATTCACTGGCTTTATACCCGGTAATCCGTTCACATGATGGAGAACAGTAAATCATTCGGTCAACAGGATCAATCCAGAATTCCCAATTGTAGGCAAAATCCGAAACCGTCCGGTATTTTTCTTCCGCTATTTTAATTATTTCATTCGACTTTAACAATTCAGCCGTGCGTTCAATCACATGATCTTCCAGGTCCTCATTTAGTTGCCGGAGATCATCTTCCGCCTGTTTCCGCTGGGTTATGTCCTGAACCAGGGCCATGACTGATTCCGATTCGCCATTCTGATCAAATAAGATCGAATTATACCAGGTACAGGTGATTACTTTCCCCGACTTTGTAACATTGCGATTGGTACTGACCATCGTATCTTTTTTTCCTTTCCTGAGTTTATCAATCACATGGTACACAAAGGGGATGTCTTCTTCAAAAATCAAATGCAATTCATCAATCCGTTTTCCAAGGGCTTCTTCTTTTATCCAACCAAATATGTGTTCGGCTTCCGTCGACCACTGTGTCACAATCATGTCGGTGTCCCATTCTACTACAGCCAGCGGCGAGTTTTCAAAATGATATTTCAACCGTTGTTCATTTTCCCTCAATTCATTCTCCACCTTTTTCAAGTTGGTGATGTCTATCAGCGAACAGACTACATTTCGAATGGATCCATCCTCTTTTTTAATGATGACGGTATCCACCAGCAACCAGATGATATCGGTTAATCCCTGTCGATAAATCCCCATGACCACATCATGAATAGCCTTGCCGGTTGCAAAGGATTGTTGAACGGGATGCATTGATTCAGGGAATTCGCTTCCATCCTCGTGTATAGCATTCAAACTCTTTTTGGTTAATAATCGATCAATCAGCTGGTCATCTTCTACTCCTAATAATTCAAGGGCTTTTGGATTGCTCATGATAAATTCATGCTCAGAACCATATAAAAGCACTCCCACCGGCATATTCTTAACCAGATATCGAAATCTCTTTTCGCTCTCACGCAATGCCTTTTGAGCTTCCTTCCTGTGAAGAATATTACGGGCGGAACCTCCAATACCTATGATTATTCCATTTTCATCATGCAGCGGATTCAACTCTAATTCATAATAACGGGGGCTTTCAGTTAAAAAAGGAACTTTCATTTCTTTCGTGACCGATTTGTTGGTGGTATATACTCGTTTAATCAATTTATCCATTTCCAGTACAAGATTTTCAGGCAATCCTAAATCAGCAAACGTATTCCCTATGATTTGTGACTCGTTTAGTTGTATTTCTTCACAAAAAGCCCTGTTTACGCTGGTAAACCTGCCCATCATATCCAGGCTATAAACACTGTCACGGCTCGAATTATAGATCAATGAATACCGTTCTTCATTTTGTTGTAATGCTTCCTGTGCTCGCATGCTCTCGGTAATGTCGTGGACAAAGACGTACAACAATGTCGAATCTTCAAACTGTATAGGTCCCGAATAAACCTCGACATCGCGCATTTCACCACTAGCCAACATGTGTTTTAAGAACAGATGGTTATTTTTCTCCATTTTTGAGTTGTGAAGTTTTCGAAAGGTCTCTCCCTTTGGGAGTGGATCAATTTCAAAAATAGTTTTATGAGTAAGTTCCCCATAGGTCCAGCCATAGAAGTTACAGGCCGCCGGATTAGCATCCAGAATTGTACCGGTATCCGGATTCAGTAACAGCATGACGGATTGATTCCCCTGAAACAACGATTTATAGCGCCTGTCGCTCTGCTTCAGGGAAGTTTCTGCCTGAATCTGCCTGGTAATATCACGCAAAAAAGTAACAAACTGCCCACCGTCTACAGGTCTGTATTGAACACTGGCTTCCACGTAGATGATGACGCCGTTCTTACAGCGCTGCCGTGTCTCAAAGTGATCCTCCCCTTGTTCTGTAATTCTTTGCATGTGGGTATCTGTTTCTTCGGGAGTCTCATCAATCTCCAGGTCGTGAATCCGCATGGTTTTCAATTCCGCTACAGAATATCCGATGATCCGGCTATAGGCCTCATTTACTTCCAGGATGTATCCCTGACGGTCGGTAATATAAAAACCATCGAGGGAGGTGACTATAAGTGCTTTCCTTTTTTCTTCACTCTCTTTGAGCAACTCTTCCTGCATCACAATCTCAGATATATCCCGGGTAATCATGATGGCGTATTTAACCACGTTTCCTTCTTGAACCGGCGATATTCTCGAACGATGCCATTGTAAGTCACCCTGGTAGTTTCTAACCCTTGACTGATAAGTTTGGGTGTTAAGCTCTGTAAAAACGGCTTCCAGTGATTCTTTCATTTCATCATAATATTCCGGAAGGGTCCAGCTCCTAAAATCTTTCCCTAGACAATCTTCCAGGGTATAACCATCATAAGGTCGGTTCATATATACGATCGTTCCCTCATGGTCTAACTCAACAATGACATCAGGTGCGTTCGTGGTAATGGTACGAAGCAATTCTTCGTTTTTTAGCAACGTTTCTTCCGCTTGCTTGCGCAAGATGGCCGATCCGATATGAGAGGCGATTCCTTCCAGGGCTTCGATCTTTGTGGGATTGTAAATGCCTCGTTGAAAATTATTGAATTGAATCAACCCCACAATCTGATTGTTATTTCGAATGGGTATCAAGGCTAGCGATGAATATCCCTCAAGCATGCATTGGTTTCGAGGATGAAAGCGGATATCGCTAATACAATCAGTTTCCAGAATGGAGGATAACTCATTCGTCCACCAACTTCCACCGGGAGAGATGAATTGGTCTTCCGAACCGGCAGCATCCGAAAGAACTATACCACAAGCACATGCCAATCGAACTTCCTCGTTTTTACCGAAGAAGACTTTCCCGTTTTTATCCACATCAATCAATGAATTTTCGGATTGTATAAAATTACCTGAGAACCCGATTTGATCATAATAGGGATAATCATTTCCGACTTTTAATCGTATTCCGACTGCATCGGAGCTTGTTCGTTCCTTCAATACCTCCAGGGTACGATGAACGGATTTACGGATGTCCCCCGACTCATTTAGAATTTTGAGAACATCCCGGGTCATATCCCTGAATTCATTGGCTTGTATACGCTCGGTGATATCCACCAGAGTCATCAGACATTGTTCCTCATTCTGTGTCAATACTCCGGTTAGTTGAACGACCATCGATACGGAATCCGTTGGGATAAGCCTTACCTCACAGGTGGTTTTTAACTTATTTCTAAAAATCGAATCCAGAAAGTTATTATACCCCGGCCTATCGTTCTCAGCAACAAAAAAACCAAACAAGCTGTTTTTCAATAGATATCGATCTTTCCCCAGGAACCGCGCACAGGTATAATTTAAATCCAGTATTTCCCCGTTTTTCGAAAGAATCAGATAACCGGAAGCAGAGAAGTTAAACAAATCGGAATACCGTTCGGCCACATCTTGTGAAATTGCTGTCGAAAACTTGAGTTCTTCATCCTGCATTTCAATTATGATCTGATTTACCTCAAACTCATGAATCAATTGTTGTTTTATTTCTTCTGAAAATTTGTTTTTCTTGATTTTTTCCTGATCAAGAAGCGAAGCTGTCAAGAGTTCTTCATTCTGCATCTCGAGTTCAACACTGTATACTTCGAGTTCGTGCAGGAGTTTGAGTATTTCTCCCTGTTTGTGGTGAACTCCGGACTTTTTGGAGCGGCTTTTCAATAAAATCTCTGCCTTCTGGCGAAGGAGAGTGGCAACAGAGGCAACATCATTTTCCATAATTCCTAAGATTTATAAATCCATGACGGCACGTAAATATAATATCAATTGAATCAATTCCGATTCATCCTCAATGAGTGTTGCTGAATCACATAAATTCATCCTAACTACGTAATACAAAGATATGAATTAAAACATCGTTGTATTATGAATTGATCAATTATTTGTGTTAATTATGCAGGGGCTATTCAGCTCGTATGTTGGAGATTGCTTATTGAAAATTTGTTGTTTTTACAATTTATAGACTCTGTATACAGGGGATGCTTACCATACACCAGTTAGAGTTTTAAGGAAGTAACGTATGAAAAACATTTTTATATACTAATTGTTCAATTCCAGCCAGTAGAGTTATATTGTCTACAGTTTTAAGAATAATGAATCAATGTCGTTTAGATAAAAATTAGAACGCGGATAAAACGGATGTAAACAACGCGGATTTGCACAGATTTAAGTTTTCTTATCCGTTTTTATCTGCGTTTGGAAATCCGCGTTATCCGCGTTCCATTTTTAATACTCTAAACTAAATGATATTGGATTATGAATTAAACTCTATGTTTTCACCGTAAAAAGATAATTCACTCCTTCCCCGGGCACACTCTGTAAATCCACTTTTCCCCCAATGGTTTGCATCCGGTTTATCAGATTAAACAATCCCAATCCCTTATGTTGTTTAAGCGTGTCATTGATATCGAACCCCGTTCCATCATCCCGGTAACGGATCTCAATCTGGTTTTCAGTATCCTTCAGGGTGATCATAATGTTACCGGCATGGGCATATTTCAAGGTGTTGTTTATACATTCTATGATCACACGGTACAAGGTCGCTTCTATTTCTATATCCGTCCGCTTACTCATACCACTTTCGAACACAATATTTAAAGCCGAGGTTTCTTTCAGCTTGACCACGAAACTTGAAATGGCTTCTTCCAGCCCGAAATTAATCAAAATCAACGGATTTAACTTGTTCGAAATCTCTTTGACCGTAATGAGTGCATCTTCCACTATTTCACGGGCTTTACCAATGAACTCCTGGTATGATTTATTCTGGTTATGTCTTTCCAACCAATGGATATACAGTTTTATGGTCGATAATAAGGGACCCAGCCCATCATGGAGCTCTTTCGAAAAGCTGGCACGTTCCTTTTCTTCCGTTTGAACTATGGTTTTTATCAGGTTCGTCTGTAACTCTTTCCTTTCTGTGACATTATGTATTACTCCATAAATCAACTTGTTACTCGCCACATAATTCAAAAAAACCTCCACATAAACCGGCGATAAATCCTTGCGTAAACACTCCACTTCAAAGAATTTATGTTGATTCACATCACTATCAGTACATAGGAAATTTTTCAACTCCTCGTGGTAATCAGTCGTTATCAATTGATCCAGTCTCAAATGGTCCAATTCATGCCCTTCGTAACCAAAAATATGATAAATCGCGTTGTTTACATATTCAAACCTGGCTTTATTGCATATAAAGATTCCATCTGATATGTTTTCGGATAGCAAATGGTATTTCTGATTGCTAATGGTGAGCATTTCCAGCATCTTCTTACGGGCTGTAATATCTTTGTTACTACCCCGGATACCCTTGAAGGTACCTGAATCATCGAATACCGGGCTGCAAAAATGACCTATCCAACGAATAGTCCCATCTTTCCTGAAAATACGATAATAAACCTCGTGTTCGCACACCTGCGCCTCCTTTTCCGAACTTTTGTGCTTGAGGTATTTAGTCAAATCATCCGGATGAATGATGTCCACTATTAACTGTGGATTCTCCATGAATTCAATGGCTGTGTACCCTGTTATTCGCAGGCTGGCCGGTGAACAGTAAATCATTCGATCCGAAGGGTCCAGCCAGAATTCCCAGTTAAAGGCAAAATCTGAAACCGTACGGTATTTTTCCTCCGCTTGCTTGATCGTTTCATACGATCTTGATAATTCTTCGGTTCGCTCCGTAACTCTTTTTTCCAGACTCTCATTCAATTTCCGAAGGGCTATTTCAGCTTCAATGCGTTCAGTAATCAACCGGACTGAACCCCCGATCCCCATAATTTCTCCCGAAGCATGATGCATAGGATTGAGAGTTAACTCATAGTACCGGATGTTTCCCCCGGCATCAGGAAATTCCATTTCTGAAAGCGTCGAACTGTCGGTCTCTAGTACCTGTTTTTGCAATTCATCCAGTTCTTTAGCCAATAATTCGGGTAATCCCAGTTCGAAGCAGGTACGACCGATGATTTGCGGTGGTTCCAGATGTATTTCGTCACACAAACTCCGGTTCACACTGGTGAGCTTACCATCCAAATCAAGGCTGAATACACTGTCACGGGTTGAATTGTAAATGAACGAATAGCGCTCTTCGTTTACCCTCAAGGCCTCTTGTGCCCGATTCATCTCGGTGATGTCGTGAATAATGGTATACAACATGATGGAGCCATTAATCTTAATAGGTCCCGAAAAGACTTCCACATCGCGCATTTCACCTCTTGCCAGCTTATGTTGCACGAATAGATGATTGTTTTTCCTGTCCTTCGAGCTTTGTAATTTCAACAACGTTTCCTCTTCTGATACCGGATCAATCTCAAAAATGGTCTTTTGACAAAGCTCTGAATATGTCCAGCCATAGTACTCGCAAGCCGCCAGATTGGCATCAATGATAGCCCCTGTGTCGGGATCGATCAGCAAGATCACACTGAAATTCCACTGAAACAACGATTTATAACGGTCGTCGCTCAGCTGAAGGGAGCTTTCCACTTCCCGTTGTTTAGTGATGTCATGTAGAAATGTCACAAACTGCCCGCCGGCGAATGAACTATATTGTACACTAGCTTCCACCGAAATGATAGTTCCATCTTTACAACGATGACGGGTTTCGAACCGGTCTACCCCCTTTTGCATAATGCGTTGAAAGTGCCTGGCTGTTTCTTCTTCGTTTTCGTCAACCTCCAGGTCCTGAATACGCATGGATAGCAATTCCTTTTCTGTATAACCACTAATCTTGCTATAGGCATCATTTACTTCCAGGATGCGACCTTGAGAATCGGTAACGTAAAAGCCATCCACCGAGGTCATGGCAAGAGTTTTCCTTTTTTCTTCACTTTCTTTGAGTAAGGCTTCATTCATCAAGCTATCTGTAATGTCACGGGTGTTCATAATGGCATTTTTCACTACACCCCCTACATTCACCGGTGATATCACCGCCCGATGCCAACAAACCTCCTTTTGGACATTTTTAACCCGGTACTGAAATGCATCGGTGGCTTGACCCTTAAAAACAGATTTCAGTAATTCTTTTATCTCATGATGATCGACGGGATAAGTCCAGTCCAGGAGGTCTTTCCCGATGCAATCCCCCAGGGCATACCCTTCGTAAGGCCGGTTCATATACAGGATGGTTCCCTGACGGTCCAGTTCCAGTATGATTCCCGGGGCATTATCGGTAATGGTGCGCAGCAATTCTTCATTTTTCCGCAATTTTTCTTCCGATTGTTTGCGCAGCATCGCCGATCCAATGTGAGAGGCTATTCCTTCCAGAAATTCGATCTTGATGAGATTGAAGAAACCTTTCCTTTGATCGTTGAAATGTATCAGCCCCACAATTTTATCATAACTGCGTATCGGAACAATCGCAATTGACCCATACCCCTGTAGCAGGCATTCGTTTCGTGGCAGATATCCCTGATTATCCTCCGGGGACTTGGTGAATAAAGGGAACGACTCGTTAGTCCACCAACTTCCACCGGGTGTCATGAATGAATTGGAAGAATTGTCCTTGCCCGAAAGTACCATTCCACAGGCACAGGTCCTTTGAATGATCCCGGAATCATCCCGGCACATTTTCCCCTTTTTATCCGGATAGTGCAGCGCATTTTCCAGTTGCATGAAGTCGCTCGAAAAACCTGTCTGGTCAACATACGGAAAATCATTCCCCTGTTGCAGACGCATACCCACCGCGCTGACTCCTATCCGGGTTTTCAACAAGTCCAGTGTTCGATGAATGGAATCCTGCATATCCTTGGGTTCATTTAAGAGCTGGAGTATCTCCCGCGTTAATACCCGGTACTCATTGGCTTGTCTAAGTTCGGTGATGTCCACCACCGTCATCAGGCATTGTTCTCTACTTTGCGTCAATATCCCGGTTAGTTGAACATATTTTGGGAGTAAATCGTCGAATGTGAGTAATAGCTCGCAAGTGGTCTTTAAATTCTCGTTGAAAATCTTATTTAAAAAATCAAAAAAAACTGGTTTATTCTCTTTCTCTATAAAGAAACTAAACATGCTGTTTTTTAGTGAAAGGCGTTCTTTGCCCATTAACTTTGCCCCGGCATGGTTCAGGTCGATGATTTCCCCTTCATTGGAAAGAATCAGATAACCCGATGAAGAAAAGTTAAATAAATCGGTATATCGCTCGGCAATTTCCTGGGGAGACATTCCTGGACATTTCCAGTTCGGCATTCTGCATTTCCAGTTCGATCTGATGCACCTCGAACTCATGGATAATCCGTTGTTTTATAGCCTCCGAAAATTTAGTATCTTCCCTGCTTTCCGATTCATACACACCCGAACGCTTTAGGGCTTCATTCTGCAACTCCAATCCAACGCTATAAACCTCCAGCTCGTCCAGGAGTTTCATGATTTCGCTCTCTTTATAGTGCGATCCCTTTTTTTGAGGCATGTTTTTCAACAGCTTTTCGGCTTTCTTTCGGAGAAGAGCTGCAACCGATCTGGCATCATTTTCCATATTTCCTTCCCTATTTATTTCTGAATCTATAAAAAATTATAGTTAATTATTTATTTTCAATCGATTTGTGGCCTTCGAAGAAGCGGATAAAAAATTAACATGCTTTATTCTAAGCGATATAATACAAAGTTACTTACAATTTGAGATAATGTTTTTTTGAAAGTAATTATTTGGATTAATTATACAACGTACAGAATCCATAATGCAATATCGTATAATAAAATTTGAACGCAGATAATACACATATTAACCAAGCTAATTTACCCTGATTTAAATTTTCTAATCCATCCTGATCAATATTTGGATATCCGCTTGATCTGCGTTCCATTTTTTAGTTAAGCCCACTGAATATTTTTCTATCTACACTAATATCGGCATAAACATCCTTTACAAACCTAAAACAACCTACTGAGGACATAAATTGTTAACGGGGTAATAATTTGCAATTATTTCAGTCTCTTAACAACAGTATTAATAGTTTATCATTCTGTTCCTTCCATTCTTTATAGTTACACAATTTATCTTATCCTATTGAATAATTGTTCATGCCTTTGTCATTAAAGTGTCTTTAGATAATACCTATATAAAACGTATATAATACCTACGTAATACGTACTTAATACGTATTTATTTAGATAGGTATTATGTAGATATCATTATGGTATTTATAAGTTATTACTTACATTTTCAATCATGCCAGTTTCATTTTGAAGGCATAAATGTAGTAGGTAGTAGGTTCGGATAACCTTTTGGAGTACGGAGTACCCAACAGAGTTTTCTTTTTTTTGACAACATTACGAAAACTCCCCAAGGTAATTCGTACTCTTTATGGTTTGTATGTAGCGTTGGGGTTAGCGTATAATGCGTCGGATCAAGTCTATTTTTTGGCTTTTTAAAAGTATGTTTATTATCAGAACCATCTGATTAAATAATGTCAAATAAAGGTTTTTAGTTAGTAATTCAAGACTGTTTTTTGTTTTCTGAAAATAGTTATTCCTATTTAAAAAACAATCAGTATTAAAACTTAAAAATCATGAAACAACGCCAGGAAATTTACAGGGAGATTGAACAAATGATGGGCTTGGTTCCTTCATTTTTTAAAACGATGCCCGATACTGCCCTAGAATCAGAATGGAGGTTATTTAATCTGGTTCAGGTGGAAGAAACCGCTATTCCGGCCAAATACCGTGAACTGATTGGATCGGCTGTGGCAGCAACCCTAAGGTGCCCATATTGCTCTTATTTTCATGCTGAAATGGCAAAACTCTATGGGGCTACGGATGCAGAAATTGAAGATGCGGTTCATTTTGCCAAATCAAGTGTAGGATTCAGCACTTATATCAATGGGCTGCAAATTGACATCAAGAAGTTTAAAACAGAAATTGACCAGGCTTGCAATCATATCCGTCAACAACAAAAGCTAGGGGTGAGTCAACCTCATCATCACAATTAATGAACAGCGTGTCAATTTATCATCAAAGAGGCAGTCTTTAACTAACGACTGCCTCTTCATTCGTGGAACGAATGATTACTTTATCATTTTTAATTTTTTAAAATCGGAAGGTGACAAGCCTGTTATTTTTTTAAACTGTGCCGATAAATGCGCCACACTGCTATAATTCATTCGATAGGCAATTTCGGTGAGATTTATTTCATCATAGATAATCAGTTCCTTGACACGTTCCACCTTATGGGCGATGACAAAATGTTCTATAGTTGTTCCTTCTGTTTTCGAAAATACATTAGCCAGGTATGAATAATCGTGTTGCAAATGATCGCTTAAATATTCGGAGAAATTTATCTGACTGATTTCATCTGCATGATAAATCATCTCCAGGATAGCATACTTGATCCGATCAATTAATATTGTATTTCTATCTGCTATTAATTCAAAACCTAACTCGTTTAATGAAATTTTTAATCGCGAATGTAATTCATCCGAAATAAGTCCATCAATCTCAACTACACCCAATTCAACAGAAATAACGGGCAAGCCGAGTTGCTTCATGACTTCCTTTACCGCCATTTTACAGCGATTACTGACCATATATTTGATATATAATTTCACCGGCTGATTTAAGTAAAAATTTGGTGTCGAAACTGGAGAACCGTTATGTCTTAAGCTACATAAATCAGATATGATATTTATTGAATATTTCTATCCGGGTGGGGCAATTGCAAATGTCAGATTGCCCAAAGCGCATGTGATATTTACAAAAAATATCGGTGCAATCCAAATAAACAAACCGATCATAAACTGATCTTTCAACTGACCTTTCAATGCAAAAATTATGATCGTCAGTCATACATTCAAAATTCTGCGAACAGTGTTTTGTTTTGGATGTGATTACTTCTGCAATTTCACGTTTCATTTCAAGACAGTTTAAAAAGTTAATCTTTGAGGTTGTATTCGTTCTTTGACCGTTAAATATCCCGTATTTTAATTAATATCCGATGAATGTGTAAATGTAGTATCTTTTGTATACATAGGTTTTTAATTGTATTTATTTTATATTATATTAATAATATTAACGTATTCGG
This sequence comes from uncultured Bacteroidales bacterium, assembly GCA_903927945.1. Taxonomy (GTDB): domain Bacteria; phylum Bacteroidota; class Bacteroidia; order Bacteroidales; family Paludibacteraceae; genus Paludibacter. The sequence continues at coordinate 16,861 of CAIYOZ010000083.1, forward strand.
GTTGGTTGATTAAACCTTTTGGAGTACG
>CAIYOZ010000084.1 GCA_903927945.1 uncultured Bacteroidales bacterium
CTCAGGGTGTTGGATTATCTTACCAGCGTGACTTTAATAAATGGAGTGATCTGTTGAAAAGACAAGGATCAGTTTCGGGGAAGAAGAAGTGATTCATTTAATGGGAAGGCAACAGGCATTAGGCAATAGGTAATATGTAATAGGTAACAGGCAATAGGCAAGGTCAGACTTATATTCGTACTTCGTACGAGTATGTTCAATAAAGTGTGTCAAGGGGAAAGAGTAATAAAACTAAATACCTTTGACCATGGAAAACAAAAATTCAAAAAAGCGTGAGAAGAAAATGCGTTTGGAAGAAATAATTCCAGACGAAGGATTACGAACAGACATGCTCAGTAGACTTTACAAAGGGGATCCACTTTTAGGTGATAAGGGGATTTTTACGAATCTCCTACAATCCTTTGTAAATGCTGCTCTTGAAGGGGAAATGGATAATTTTTTGGAGGAGACGAAACCTGATAATTTTAAAAACAGGCGTAATGGACATACGTCCAAATCCTTACGAAGCACAGCGGGCCCTTTATTGATACAAACGCCACGGGATCGGGAAGGTGATCACGAACCCTTAATTGTAAAAAAAAGAACACGGGAATTGGGGACCGGGCTTGATGATATCATTTTGAGTCTTTATGCCAGGGGCCAATCGGTTGAAGATGTTCGTCACCAACTGCAGCAGATTTATGGTTTGGAAGTCAGCACAGGGAGTATAAGTGCCGTGACAGATCGGGTTTGGGGTGAGATTATTGAATGGCAACAACGACCGTTAGCGGCTTGCTACGCAATAGTATATCTTGATGCCATTCATTATAAAGTCCGTGAAGAAGGTAAAGTGATATCCAAGGCGATTTATACGGTTTATTCAGTGGCCGTTGATGGACAGCGGGATATACTGGGACTTTATTTGAATGAATCAGAGGGGGCACGTCAATGGGGATTAATCCTGGAAGACTTAAAGCGCAGAGGTGTTGATGATGTTCTTTTTTTTAGTGTAGACGGTCTTAATGGTTTCAAAGACGTGATAGAACGGGTCTTTCCTGCTTCGGCCATTCAACGCTGTATTGTTCACAAAATACGCAACTCAACGCGTTATGTCAGCGAAAAGGATAGAAAATCCGTTTGCAGAGATTTAAGATTGATTTATACTGCGGCAGACAGGGAACAGGCTTCAATAGCATTAGAGGCTTTTGGGCAACACTGGGATGCCAAATACAAGGAAATAAAACCCTCCTGGATAGTAGATTGGGATGATTTAATGACCTTTCTGGATTATGGTCAAAATATACGACGGATGATATACACCACCAATCCGGTTGAAGCTGTTCATAGGGTTATGAGAAAAGTCACTAAAACCAAAGGGGCCTGGAGTAATGATAAGGGTTTATTAAAACAATTATATTTGACACTCAAATACAGTGAAAGGAGTTGGAAGAAAAAAGCCTTTAGTTGGGTAGCCATTCAACGAGAACTTATGGAGTGCTTTGGACAGCGTTATACCCGGCACCTGACTTAAAATAAAAAACCATTCCCGAGGGGGTTTGCCCTCCGGCCTACGGCCTCCAGGCAAACCCCCGAAGGGAGTGGTTTCTATTTTAGGTCAGGTGCCTGACATACCGTTC
>CAIYOZ010000085.1 GCA_903927945.1 uncultured Bacteroidales bacterium
ACCTCCACTAGCATTATTTCCTCTACACCAGAATTTCAAGGTATAAGTGCCATTTGGTAAACCGGAAATATCCTGTTTGATATCTACTTCATAAGTACCAGATCCAGCGAATTCTAAATAATTTGTTCCACTATGCGGAGTTCCACCAATTGCATCACCTAATGAATTGTTTCCTGTAACCACATTTCCATTAGCAGCATTAGGTCCCCATTTATACCAGTTAGTTGGTGAAAGATTATAAGGAGCAGTGTCCAATTCAAAACCTGGGTTTAATACATAATTATTTGCAACTGTTATGGCAGAAGTTGATTTATATGAACCTTCAGCTGTATTTGCAGTTATGGTAGCAGTTCCAGCAGAAACAGCTGTTACAACACCAAATGCTGTAACTGTGGCAACTCCTGTATTTGAAGAACTCCAATTAATTACATTATTTGAAGCATTACTTGGAATAGTAGTTGTTGTAAGTGTAGTTGTTTCGTTTAACGATAAGGTTTTTGAAGCTGGAGATACAGCATTGATACCTGTTACAATAAAAAATTGATTCAATGTTAATTGAACATCATCAATATCCAGTTCATATCCTCCCGGATTTGATGTGTAGTTTATATTGATTGTAGCTGTTCCGTTTGTTACGCTTATATTGTTTATTGTATATTGAGTCCACTGAGACATCGTTGCAGTATTAAAACTATTATAAGTTCCTCCAACGTTCAGATATCCCGAGCCACCATTAGCTCTAAACCAAACTTTTAATGTATATATCCCATTTGGCAACCCTGTAAGATCCTGCTTATTTAAAACATCATAGCCAGTTGGTTTGGCTACAGTTGGTGCAATTGCTATATAATATGTTCCACTATGAGGAGCACCTCCGACAACATTTCCCAAACCTACATTACCTGTAATTAAACTTGAATTGTCAATATTACCTGCTGTAGCAGACCACTCATACCAGTTAGTTGCCGATGCGGCGGGCGCAGCATTCACTTCAAAATCAGGATTCAACGCATAATTAGAAGATGCGGCACTAACAGTGATGGAAGATGTAGAAGTAAAACTTCCATCTTGTGTAATAGCTGTAATGGTAGCAGTTCCTGCTCCTATTCCGGTTACAACACCACTATCTGATACTCTTGCAATTGTAGGATTGGAAGTCGTCCATATAACTATTTTATTTGATGCATTTGTAGGAGCAATAATTGCGGTTAAAGTAATATATGCTCCTGCCACAACAGTTGCAGGATTCGGACTAACGGTAACTTCGGTTACAGGAATGTTTACAACAGTAATTGTAGACTTAGATGTAAAACTGCCATCTACCGTTGTAGCTGTAATGTCAGCACTTCCTACAGCAACACCGGTTACAACACCTGTAGTTGAAACTGTTGCAATTGCAGTATTTGAAGATGTCCAGTTAACAGATGCATTTGTTGCATTTGAAGGTGCAATAGTTGCAGATAAATTACTGGTAGCTCCAACGGCAACAGTTGCAGAACTTGGACTTACTGTAACACCGGTTACTGCAACAACACCAGAAGAGGTTGTAACAACAAGTGCAGGATTATATGATACATTGCCATTGTCAGCAGACCAAAAATCTTTTGGTCCTGCTGTAGTTGTAGCTTTAAAGCATAAAGTCACTTTCTGTGTGCCTGGTGCAAGTGAACTAATAAAACTTGTAATATTAAATGAATACTTAGTATTAACAGCATCACCATTTGTTACAGTTATTGATGCCAGACTGCTACCCAAAGTATAACTTTGTACACCACTTGGATTGAGTAATGTCCATGTTGAGGAACTTACTATAGGTACATTTTGCGCAGTTACCAGATAAACTTCGACATTATCTGTTGAAGAAGCTGCTGATTGTAGATACAAATTAAGCATCGCAGACGATACTGAAGAAAAAGAAGAAATTGTTGATAAATTAATATCCATAAATGTGATTCTACCTAATGTAGTAGAATTTCTTACCTCAAGATTAAGTTGTGTACCATAATCAGTTGTACTTGGAGTTCCAGCACCTCCTCCTCCATTTTGATGAATAAATGTATCCATTGAAGGATAAATTGTCTGTGAACTAACATAGCTTACTGCTAATAGCATGAAAGCAATGATACTAAGAATGTAATTTTTTTTCATTGTGTTTTTAATATTAGTTTTAGTTGAATTTATAAATATTTACCTTGAATTACTCTTATAAAAAAGACGTTTCAATAAATCAATCCCACATAAGAAATATAATAAATACTTTTTCTTATATGGGATTGATTATATCTATTTTATGGAATTATTATTTTCTGAATATAATTATCTGTTCCATTCTTTATGCCTACCAGGTACATTCCACTCTTCAAAAACGAGGTGTTAATACTCGAATTGCCTGAATTAAAATGATTGTTGTATAGCGATTGCCCGCTTAAGTTGGTGATGTTCATTTCAAATTGATCAGAACCGGCATTCGCGACGTTCAGAACCTGATTTTTTATCACAGTTGGATAAATTGAGATGGTCTTACCCGCACTTAATTCATTTAACGCCGTTGCTGGTGCTAACATAAGCGAAATATCGTCATATTCCACCCATTGATTGGCAAGGGCATCATTGTATATATCTACTTCACATATTCCTGTAGTAATTTGCACATTTTTAATGGATAGTTCAGTCCAGGTGCTCATGGCAGAGGTTAATGGAGCAAACAATTCTGCTCCCCCATAGTTCTTAATACTCATGGCAGCCCAATTTTGACCACCCGAACTCCTAAACCAACCCTTCAGATTGTAGATACCGTTCGGTATATTATTAACTGTTTGAAATGTCATAACCTGATAAGCCGCTTTACCTGTCATCGAACCATAATAAGTACCTGTATGGGGATTTCCGGTTATAACTTTTGCACTATCAACAGAGGAAGGCGTCTTAGGAGACCATTCACTCCAGCTTACCGGTTTTTGTACTATTGCGTTATCTAACTCGAAACCCGGGTTAAGAATGAAATTATAACCGTACGGATCAATTACAGTAACCGTTGATGTCGCTGTTTTATTACTGCCATCCGTTGTTGTAGCAGTAATGGTAGCACTTCCTGCGGCAATTCCGGTTACTGAACCGTTAACATCTACAGTCGCAATCGTATTATCACTCGACTGCCAATTCATAGTTTTATTGGTGGCATTGGCGGGTATCACGGTAGCACCAATAACAAGACTCTTTCCTTTTGGTACTGTTACCGGATTTGGAGTCAGTGCCAGATAGGTAATCGCCAATGGCGCTGTCGGAACCCATTCATATACACGTATATATTGGCAATACATGGTGGATGGTAAAACCGTAGTGGCATCAGGAGCCTTTGGCCAATCACCGCCAAGAGGCAGATTCATCAAAATGAACTGAGGCAAATGAAAGGCAAAGGTGTTGTTAATGCCATTTGTGATGGTTACTTTAAAGTGTCTCACACCATCTACGTACCATCTGACTTCTGTTGGAGTCCACTCGATGGAGTAGGTATGCCATTGCGTAAAATCAATGGTTCCTGAACTTCCACCCGATGACACATGATTTCCCGAAGCATTCGCCCAATGCGCTGTCGAGTGAATAAATGTCTCGGTATCTATATGTTCAAATATGTCTATCTCTCCACACTTAGGCCATCCAATTGGGTTTTCATTGACACCCAATGTCCAGAAACAAGGCCACAAACTGGTACTGCTTGGCATTTTAAAACGTCCCTCAATTTTACCATAAACCCAATTCGCAATATTTCGGGTTACAACGCTTCCGGAAGAATAATTTTTTCCACCAATGGGAGTTGCTTCCTTCTTGACCGTTATTTCTAAATTGCCATTATACTGGCGTACATTATCCGTACTTCGGGTATAGTATTGCAACTCGTTATTCCGAATATATCCATCTTCATATCCCCATTTGGTTTGATCGGGCACTCCGCTACCATTAAACTCATCGGCCCATACCAGATTAAAATTATCAGTGCTGGATGGATTCTTCAAGGTAATGGTATAACTATCTATGTCGGCACCAGCTACATCGGTGGCAGTCCGTTGCAGCATAATGGCATTGGCTGTTCCTGCCGGGAGGGTAAAACTGGCACTGATATCAGCGAATGTATTCCAATCGGCAGTGGGTGCAAAAATAATTTGTTTTACTAATGTGCCGTTCACCGATAAACTCAACGATCGATTATCCGGATTTCCGTTCGCATAACGTATAGTTAAAGTGGCAGTGCCGGTTGAAGTACCTCCATCTATGTTCGCGATATTCAACGATGCATTTAACGCACTGAAATCACTCACTACTTTTGCATTCGAAGCATTCGTAGCATCTTTTATCAGGACGCTGCCGCTGAGAGTGCCACTCTCAGCTTCATAGGTTGAGATTAATTGAACTTGTGCATTAATATGGTTAATGGATATGAACAGAATCACTAATAGTGTGAATAATATATTTTTTGTCATTTTAAAGTATTTTGATTTTTAAAGTTGTATGTATAGTCTCTGGTTAGAAGTTATTCTCTTAATACGGGTTGCAATAAATAAAGCACTTATCATCTCAAAAGACTAAAGTGCTTTATTTAATATAGTTCTATTGAATGACTATTTTAGTTATAGTACTTTCAGCTCCATTGCTAACCTGCACTAAATACATGCCACTTTTCAGGAATGAAGTATTCAGAGTTGTTCTTCCGGCGGTAAGTTTAGTGGTATATAATGATTGTCCGTTGAGGTAGGTAATTGACAGCTTGCAATTTTCCAATCCTTTAGTCTCTACTATCAATGCATTATTTGAAATAACCGTTGGAAATATATGTATATTATCCGAATTAACTCTCGGAAGGGCAGCTAAAGATGTATCGTACAAACTCAAATCGCTTACAGATACCGAAAAAGGATCAGCATTACCCCATTCTCCGATTTTAAACAGAACTAAATAATCTCCATCCACAAAAGGGGACATCAAGTCACTACCGGGACCAACAGTTGATAATGGAAAATCTCCATTAAGAATACTCGCATCTGTATTTCCCATCGAAAACGGCCAGGCTTCCAGAAAAAGAGCCACATCTTTTGTACGCGAACCGGTATTTATGATGGCATCCGTAAACTTGGTTCCATCATCCGGTTTTGCATCCTCACAAATATACACCTGAACTGCCCGTCCTGCCATACTTGGTAAAACGGCCTTTAGTTTGGCCGAAACCTGATAGATCTCTCCCGCAATTAGATGTACTCGTTGATACATTTGTACTTCGGAGGTTCCTGCTCCTCCGTTGTTAAACTTGACGCAGGTAGTGCTTTTGCTTCCTTTAGGAAGTTCTATTACATTTCCAAACGAGACGTCGCCTGTCTCACCGGTAGAGCTGGTGCCAATAATCCAGGAGCTCAAATCGCTGGTCTTAAAACTTCCACCTTTTATCATTTCAGGTGAATCAGCACTTACTTTAGTGCCTGCAATTGCCAAACATGCAATTACAACGAGAATGTAATTTTTTTTCATCTTTTCATTTTTTAAATATTGTTTTATCAAATAAAAAATCTCTGAATGATTTTATTAACGTCAACCGATACAACCCGGTTGACGCTAATAAAATTAATACCTTAAATAGAACCGTCACTGCCCCAACCGGCATTTTGCACCAATGTTCCTTTGGATAGTGAAATCTCACTGGATGGTATCGGAAATAAACCACCGGTTGCATTCATTCTGTCCTGAATATTGAAATTCATGGTAGCGGACACATTGGAATTTAATACGGAAACACCTTGTTGATTGTCCTGCAAAATTTTACCGGCATCTTTGCGATACCATCTGAGCAAATCGAAATAACGAACTCCTTCAAACGCCAACTCATGGCGACGTTCTTTCTGCAATGCATCCAGCGAATATGCTATGGCCGGCAGTCCAACCCGGGCACGAACTTTATTTAAGTTTGTACTGCTTTCAGTCAGTTCTGATTCCATTAATAGAATATCGGAGTAGCGTAACAACACGATATCCTGTTCGTTGCGGATATAATCTGCTTCAGCTGCTCCATAGAGAATATCGGTGTAGCTTCCATAAACAGTTTTTGTCGCTTTATTTTTCCATGCCATGATGGTCGTATACTTCTTAACGAAAAGGTGTGTGTCGTTCACTTGTGACCAGCCATTGTCCTCATATTTCACAATCCCTTCAATAGGATCTTTTACATTGACGATCGACATAGCTATCCTTGGATCGGTAGGCTCTTCCACTTTCCACTGATCAACTAACCTTGAATTGACAGTACCTTGTCCCCAGCCAGCCCCAAACGGAAATGTATTTCGTTGTAAACTCTGCCCACGATTACTAAAGGCTGTATTCATTTTATTCATCCCTGATGGAAAATTATTATAATCAGCAATATTCCCAAATCTTATGGCAAATACAGTTTCTTTATTTAATCCTTCCTCACCAAGCCATTTCAGACCCAGTCCCTTTGTATAGGCATAATCTTCGACAGTATATTTATTCGTATAAGGCCATAATGTCCTGAAATCAGCAGCCAGTGCATGCCCGCTATTATTTATACAATCCTCCAGATAGGTTATAACCTGGGCCTTGGTAATGGTAGTTCCATCGTTTAAAGGGAGCTCTGTCTTTTGATAATATCCGGTGTAATATAAAAATACCCGTGCAAGCATACCTTCAGCAACCCAACGATTCGCATGCCCAAGTCTGGTTGTTGGAATAGCGGTGAAATTTACTGCTGGAAATGAATCAATGGCGGCTTTCAAATCCGTTGCAATCTGACTGTATAACGCTTCTGGTGTTGAGTTGGGTCTGTTCACACTGGCTGAAGAAGTATATACCGGTACCGGGCCAAACAATTGTGCTAAATTGAAATGAAATAAGGCACGCATGAATTTCGCCTCTGCTATCGCCGTTTGTTTGCTGGAAGGATCGATAACTTTTACATTATTAATATTTTCCATCAATTTATTGGTACGATAAATTCCACTGTAATAATTCGACCATGTCAGACTTAACATATTATCATCATTCTTTTTAAGTTGGTCAATGGCCATGGATTCATAGTCATCAGGTCCACCACCTCCAAAGGTTTCATCCGATACCAGGGTGCTTATGAAAATATGGCTAAACTCAAGTGACATTTTCTGATAAATCGCAGCTAAGGACGACTGTACGTCACTCTCAGTAGCCGGATAATTTTGCTCATTCTTATCCAACAAATCTTTTGTTTCCAATATACTATTACAACCATAGGAAGTGAATAGAATAATTGTCATTATATAAATATACTTTTTCATATTCAATAATATTTTTAGAATTTTGTATTTCGGTAATTATTTAAAATTTCAGGTTAACGCCTACCATCATTGTTCGTGGACTCGGGTAAAACCCTAAATCAATTCCTTTTGACCAGCCATCTGCTGCATAGCCGATTTCAGGATCAGCTCCATAATATTTAGTGAACGTATATAGATTATTCACCGAAACATACAGGCGGGCCTGAGTCAAAATCATTTTAGGAATAAGTTTTTTAAAATCATACCCTAATGTCACATTTTGTATCCTTAAGAAATCACCATTATCAACATAGATATCACTATTCCAACCCCAATTATCGGTATTTGCATCAATTCTTGGATATCGGTTCGAAGTCCCATCACCGTGCCAGCGTCCTAAATAAACGGAAGGCCAATTGGCATAAGTGGTCGCTGCTGGTTTCAGGTTTGAAGCTATCTGATTTCCCATCACGCCATTAGCTGACATGGAAAGGTCAAAACCCTTATAGCCAAAATTTATATTAAACCCATAGGTTGCGTTCGGATTCGGATTTCCAATCATGGTTTTGTCCGTGGCGTCAATGATACCATCATGATTTGTATCCACATAAATCAAATCGCCCGGTTTTGTTCCTGTTAGTTTTGCACCTGTATAGGCATCAATTTGTGCCTGATTTTGAAATACACCTCCCGTTTTATACCCATAAAAGTATCCGATGGGATATCCCACTTGAGCACGGTAAAAACTGGTACGATCTGCCGTGGAGAATATGGTGGAAGCACCTTCAATAATTCCTTGTGAATTAGCAATACGGGTCACCATGTTTTTGTTAAATGCCATGTTTCCGGTCAGACTATAGGTAAAATTGCCGATTTTATCCTTCCAGTTCACCACGAACTCAACACCTTTATTATCTACATCGCCTCCATTGATGTAAGGGGCGGCTGCACCCCAGGTGGCAGGCACTGGTGCTTGAACCAGCCAGTTTCGGGTTATTTTATTGTACCAGTCAAAATTGATTCCTAATTTCGAGTCGAAAAACCTGGAATCAAATCCAATATTCAACTGTTCTGAAGTTTCCCAGGTAACATTCGGATTGGATAGAATGCTCGGAAATGCTCCTGTAACCGGTGCTGTCTTATCGGTTCCGAAATAGTAACCCCCATTGGAGAAGCTGTAGCTCGACAAGTATTGAAACGGGGTGATATCCTGATTCCCATTCTGTCCCCAGCTTGCACGTACCTTCAAATAATCTACCACTTTATGAATGGGCTCCATGAATGGTTCTTCTGTCACCAACCAACCGGCTGCTACCGAAGGGAAATAACCCCATTGTTTGCCTTTGGCAAAATTGGATGATCCGTCAGCACGCATGACTAACGACGCCATGTATTTTTCTTTATAATCGTAATTCACCCTGCCAAAATACGATGCGATGGAACTTTGTCCATTAGGAGCTCCATTTATGGATAAGTTGGAAGGGTTTAATGTTTGTACGTTATTCAAATAGGCATATTCGAACGAATTAAATATAGATCCTTGATTACTGCCACTGACCGAATTCCCATACCCATTCATTTCGATGGATTGACCGGCTAAAATATTCACATTATGGGCATCATGAATCTTCAATTTGAGGTTAATCGTATTTTCGAACTGAAAGCCATAACTCTGTGCCTGACTCTGATTGACCTGATCCAGAACGGCATTGCTTCGACCTCCTAAATCATAAACCGGCACATACGATCTGCCTTCATACGTACTTAATTTGTAACCAAAGCTGCTTTTAAGTATGAGTCCTTTAAGCGGCTGTAACTCTATATAGGGGCTTACACGTAAATTATGTGATTGTGATTCTGTATTACTGTGAGTATAAGAATAAAGCCCAATCGGATTGACTGTTTCACACCATGGAATTGCTTTTGTAAAACCTCCCGCATCGTCGTAAACGCCCATTAACGGATGTGCATCTATGACATTGCGCATATCATTCGAATACATATTTCCGGTGGCAAGCCCATTGTGATTCTGACTCACAAAATTATATAAAACGTTTTCTCCAAATTTTAATATATCAAAGGAAGCATTTTTAAAAATAATGTGTTCTGAATTCAACCGAAAAGAATAGCGGTTATATTCTGGCACGGAGGGTTGTCCGTAGATTCCTTGTTGGGAAGTATAGGACAATCCCATCGAAAAAGTGGAATAATCTGATCCTCCGGTCAAATTCAATGAATGGTTCTGAATGGGAGCATTCGGATTGGAGAACTCCTTCTGCCAGTTTGTACCGGTCCAGCCAGCTTGAATTTTCGCATAATCGGGTACCAGGGTTGACCAGGTCGGAATGGCAGCCCCTATATTCTGATAACTTTCATTTTGCATCGCGATATATTGTTGGGCATTCATCATATCTACATATTTAGCTACGTTCTGAACTCCCATATATCCATCGTAGGATACACTTGGCTTTCCCTTTTTCCCCTGTTTCGTCTTAATCAGGATGACACCATTGGCTGCTCGCGCACCATAGATGGCAGCAGAAGCAGCATCCTTTAATACATCGATGGATTCAATGTCACCCGGATTGAGCGAATTCAGATCTCCTCCCACCACATTGTCAATGATCACAAGTGGGCTCGCATTTCCAATGGTACCCAACCCCCGGATATTGACCTTAAAATCAGATCCCGGTTTCCCTGAATTTTGAGTAATTGAAAGACCGGGAGATTGGCTCTGCATAGCAGTCAACGGGGAAACGGTACTCAGTTTTTGTATATCGTCCCCTGTGATATTAACCGTGGCACCCGTAACCAGCTTCTTCTTCTGAACGCCATAACCGATGGCGACCACTTCCCCTAGACCATAGGCATCGTCTTCCAGCGATACATTAATACTTGTTTTATTTCCCACTTCAATCTCCTGCTTTTTCATTCCTATATACGAAAATTGCAAAATGCCTTTTTCAGGAATATCAGAAAGTGAATAACTACCACTGCTATTCGTAATGGTTCCAATCGATTTCCCTTTCAATAAAACAGAAGCGCCGATGATGGGCATTCCACTTTGATCGGTAACGATTCCGCTTATCTTGTTTACAATCGTTTGGATCGATTTCTTATCAATCAAAACTATTTGTTTGCCATCGATCGTGTAAGAGATCTGGGTGCCTTTAAAGAGTTGATCTAAAATTTTGTTGATCTTTTGATTTTTTGCAGTGATCGAAACTTTTGCATTCACATTTACCAATTGTTTATTATACAAAAAATGATATTTGGTCGATGATTCGATCTGATTTAATACTTGTTCAATTGAAACATTTTTTAAATCTAACGATAATTCAGAAGCTTGTGAAAAAGCTTTTGTGCTGATTTGAATTGTAAAACAAAGAATCAAAACCAATACGGTTTTAAATCGACTGATCCAATCGAAATGATTCCTTTTTGTGTTTAACTCATTTTTTAATTGATGGTTCATACGCGTTTTAAGATTAATTTTGTAGTTTTTTCATTTAAACGGGAAGAGAATAAATACAGCTGGATAGGCCGTACTTTTTTACAAAGGATGGGTGTCAGGTAATTGTTTTCATTTAAATATTGGATTTTAAGGGTTATAATAATGAAAGAATACCAAAAAAACATTCAATGTTTACTATCGTCTTCCTATTATTAATGACGTTTGAAAAAAGAAATCCCACATAAAAAAACAGTTTAGTGTATTTTTTTATGTGGGAGGAATCATAACTAATTGCACTTCCTAGTTGGAACTATACACTTCTATTTGTTCTTTGTTGAAATTATTGTCTGATTGCCTGGTTCTTTCTATTCTTTTATATTTGAGAGGTGCCGACATTTTTAATAGTCTCAAAATCTCTTCTAAAGACTCATCTTCAAAAGTAGCTCGGTATAATTGACGGGCCACTGCCGGATCCTTCACTTTTATATCAACATTAAATGTCCTTCCCAAGTGCTTGAAAACATCATCCAGCGGTTCATCCCTGAAGGACAAGATGCCATCTTTCCACACACCCCAGTGCTTCGCATCGGTTTCGATCATATTGTATATGTTTGAATTTGAATTCAATACAATACGTTGATTTGGATTTAGTTTTTCATGAACTGATGTCCCGATATGAACATCTACTTTCCCTTCAATCAACGTCACAGCCGTAATGCTGTCTGATGAATAGGCTTCCACATTAAATTGGGTTCCGGTTGCTCGCACATCCATTTTAGCTGTCGAAACGATAAAAGGATGGGTTTTATCCGAATGAACCTTAAAGAAACCTTCACCGGATAAATAGACATTTCGCTGATTGGTAGCAAACACCACCGGATATTTTAATTTACTGCCTGAATTGAGCCACACGGTCGATCCATCCGGCAAATCAACTTTAGACCTCATGCCCGAAGGTGATGTGATTTCCTGATAAGCAATTTCAGTAGTATTCGACCGGAATGATAGATTGTACATTAAATAAGCGGCCAGAATCACAGTAGGTATGATCAATATGGCGGCTACTCGCTGCCACCATACGAATAAGTTGGAGTGAATAAACTTTTTCTCAGTTATTTGCTCCATAAATTTTCTTTCGGCTTTAGCAACATCGATTGTCTCAGGTGAAAACGCGGGATGTGTCACCTGCCATAAATTCTTTAACTCTTGATAATGACGTAACTTTTCCGGCGATTCATGCACCCATGAATCAAGCTCATCGTTTTCTTCAGTACTTATACTTCCCGTAAACGATTTGACAATTAATACATCTAATTTTTCTTCTTTATACATCCTTTTATATTTTCTATATACCCTATATAACCATATGACGTTTCAAAAGAATAATACCACAAAGACCTAATTAATTTTTGAATCTTCATGAATTATTTCCAAAAAGACCACAATAAAAAGAATGCTACAAAAAACTCTTTCAAATGATTTCTGAGCAAGGACAATGCTTTTCCTATGCGCACTTCAACAGTCCGTTCTGATACATTCAATTTTTCCGCAATTTCGCGATATTTCAATCCTTCCAGCCTGTTCATTTCAAAGGCCTGGCGACACACCTCGGGTAATTTGCCTAGAGCTTCCGTTAAATGTCCTTGTAAGTCAGAATAAAGAACATAATTTTCTGTATCAATATTATCGGAAGGACCATAAGTCATCGAATACGATTCATGCGCACGAATCACTCCTTTATGTCGCAATTCGTCCAGACAACTATTTTGAACAGAACTTAATAAAAATGATTTTAATGATGAAAGAATCTCAAGGCTCTCCCTGTCTCTCCACAATTTTAAGAATACGTTTTGAACAATATCCTCACACATACTTTTAGTCGGAAGAAAATTCCCTCCAAATAACACTAAATCTTTATAGTATTTATTAAACAAAATGGAATATGCTTTTTTGCTTCCCTTTTTAAGTTCAATAAGTAAGTCGTGTTCTTCCATATACGTTTGG
>CAIYOZ010000086.1 GCA_903927945.1 uncultured Bacteroidales bacterium
ATCCGGTCGTTTCATGCGTTGCAGGTCGCGGATAATGGCATTTTTGTATTCGCCTTTGTACCAGAAGAAGAATTTACGTTGTTCCAGTTTTTCGTCTTTGCTTTTGGCGGTAAAGATGGGTTCAAGTGTATAGGGATGATAGCCCGAATAATAAATCTCGGTAGCCAGTGTCATGGGTGTGGGCGTAAAATCCTGCACCTGTTCCAGTTTGAAATCAAAATCCTTGGTCAGCGCAGCCAGCTCAGCCATATCCACATTGTGACAACCCGGATGACTGGATATAAAATATGGGATAAGTTGCTGATTTAGTCCTGCTTCTTTGTTTATTCGCTCAAACTTCTTCTTAAACTCACCAAAATAGGCAAAACTCGGCTTGCGCATCATGTTCAGTACTTCGTCCGACGTATGTTCGGGAGCAATTTTCAACCGACCGGAAACATGATTGGTTATCAACTCTTTGATATATTCGTCGTGGGTTTTGTTTACTTTCGGGTCGTCGGTGCGGTCGAGCAGAATGTCGTAACGCACTCCACTGCCCACAAATGATTTCTTGATTCCCGGCAGACTATCCACTGCCCGGTAAATATCCAGCAAAGGTTGATGGTCGGTATTGAGATTGAAACACACTTTCGGGAAAATACAGGATGGTTTCTGACACTGACGGCAGATATACATGTTCTTGCCCTTCATCTGATACATATTAGCCGATGGGCCACCCAAATCGCTTAAATAACCTTTAAAGTCGGGCATTCGCGTGATTTGTTTCACCTCTTTCAGAATGGATTCCTGCGAGCGCGACACAATATGCTTGCCCTGATGCGCCGAAATGGTGCAAAACGAACATCCACCAAAACATCCACGGTGCATATTCACCGAAAACTTAATCATTTCGAAGGCCGGAATGGTTTTTCCCTTGTATTTCGGGTGCGGAACACGGGTATAAGGTAAATCGTAAGAAGCATCAAGTTCAGCAGGTTTCAGCGGTTCGTAAGGTGGATTCACAATCACCCAGCGATTACCGGTTTTTTGCAGCAGGCGGTTGGCTTCAAACTTGTTCGACTCCTTTTCGATGTGCTTGAAGTTGGATGCGTAAAGTTTTTTATCTTTCAGACAAACTTCGTGCGAAACCAGTTCCAAATCTTTCCATTTGGGATGGGCCGGAACTTCTTTTGAAAGATACGAAGTCTGTGGAATATCGGTCAGCTCTTTGAAAGTTTTGCCTTCTTTGAGTAGCTTAACAAGCTCAACAAGAGGCTTCTCCCCCATTCCATACACCAGTAAATCTGCTTTTGTATCAACCAGAATGCTGGGCATCAACTTATCCGACCAATAGTCGTAATGCGTGTAGCGACGCAATGAAGCTTCGATACCGCCAATCAGCAACGGGACATCAGGATATAGTTTTTTAATGATATTCGCATAAGTAATTGTAGCGTAATCGGGACGCATGCCGGACTTACCATCAGGCGTATAAGCGTCGTCTGAACGGAGTCGTTTGTTGGCAGTATAATGGTTTACCATCGAATCCATGTTGCCCGCAGTTATTGCGAAGAACATGCGCGGACGACCCATTTTCTTGAAATCGCGCAAATCGTCGCGCCAGTTCGGTTGCGGAACAATTGCCACCTTCAGGCCCTGTGCTTCGAGCATACGCCCAATTACTGCCGAACCAAAAGCAGGATGATCGATATACGCATCGCCGGTAAAGAAAACCACATCCACCTCGTCCCAACCCCGAATCTCAAGTTCTTTTTTGGTGGTAGGCAGAAAATCGGTTAATTGATATTGTTGGGATTGCATAGATGTTTTTGCGAATTAAAACGCTTTTGTGTCGCTTTGGTTCAATAGCAGCGTATTCTAATGCAAAGGTACGGAAATAATTTGTTTGGAACCCCTCCGCTTCGCTCATTTGCCAAAGGGGACAACTTGAGATTCGAGAAGCAGATCAATGAATAATATTTTTAATAAACAAATTGAGGTATATTAATATACTTCATTGGTGCTCAACTAATCTTGCTTCGGAAATGTCCCCTTATTTTAAGGGGACGAGCGTAGCGGAGGGGTTCGGTGAATATATAAACAGATTTATCATTTCATAACCAACTTCTGAATCATTACACTTTCTCCATCTGTTATTTTTATCAAATAAATACCTTTCTGAAGACTGTTTAAGTTATATGACTTAGAAACATTAGTGTAATTCGTGATAATATCGGAAAGCATATTTCTGCCTTCCAAATCTAAAATATCCATCCGGACTGAGTTACTCATGCAGGTATACACAAGTGTAAATCTATCATTCACCGGATTTGGATACAAAAAGAAACCTTTATCGGTAATAGTGGATGGCAAAGCAGAAGTATTTAGGGCAAAATTCATATAATTAAAATTAAATCCTTCCAGATCTACGTAAACTTTCAATGTGTGTGAGCCGGCAGTCAGAGGAACTGATAAGTTGAAATCCTGCCAGTTTTGCCAACCTCCGGTTGATGTAAAAGTAACTGAACCAATCAAGGCGGTATTGGATGCATCATCATAATACAAACTGATTTTACCTCCATACCCTGCTATTCTCATAGTCAGATTGTAATTACCGGCTGTTTGTACAAAAATAGTATATTTCAGGTAATCACCTGCATTGGTATAACCCACATCGAGTCCTCCACCCGTATCAGTACAGGTTTCTGTCTGAATACCCGACATGACAGAGTAATTTTCGGATTCTATTTTTCCGGGAATCATATATCTCGGTGGAATTTTATTCAAAACAAACAAATTTGTCGCTGCAGGAACTATATCTGCGTCAGTGGAGCGTAGATTTATACCTGAATAATTCACAGTCAGCACCTCATTATAAAAAATCGTATTTTTAGAGTAAATCAATATCGAGTTTTGATTCATCAGGTCATAAACTACCTTCGTAATTGGATGACTAATCGTTGAATTGATACTAAAATCCATTGAGTTCGGAATTACATTTGTAGCAAGAGCTTTATTGTACGTTATCCGGATAGTAGTGTCGTTAATGGCAGTGGCTGACATAGGGCGAAGCAGTACTGCTGAAGTAGAAGTAGTCCATTTCACAGCATTGATATTATAAGCTGCTTTATCGAAAACTATCTTCATTTTATGTCTTCCAGCCGGCAACGTGATACCGTTA
>CAIYOZ010000087.1 GCA_903927945.1 uncultured Bacteroidales bacterium
CATCCCCTTCAGGGGCTTGGAGCGATTAATTTCTTAAGAGGTTAAAGATGAAAGCATTAAATTATTAAAAAACAGAAATAATATGAAAAAGGTAATTATTTTGTGTGCGATATTATTCGCCACAGTATCTATGTCGGCTCAAAAAGTAAATGTAGCGGCAGCAGCGAATTTACGGTATGTGATGGAAGAGATCAAGACAGCTTATGTGAAGCAAAATCCAAAGGCAAAAGTAAATCTCACATTCGGGGCATCGGGTATGTTGGTCCAACAAATTCAGAACGGTGCAAATTTTGATTTCTTTATGGCAGCGGACAATGAATTTCCACTAAAACTGAAAGAAAAAGGACTTACAACAGGTCCCATGTCGACCTATGCTATCGGAAAACTGGCAATCTACAGTACGACATTGAATGTAAAAGAGGGTCTGGCAGTGCTCAATGATCCATCGGTCAAAAAGATAGCCATAGCTAATCCGGAAACGGCACCCTATGGAGAACGATCGGTGGAATTGCTAAAAGGCCGGAAATTATACGAAACGTTGAAATCGAAGATCGTTTTAGGTGAAAACATTTCCCAGGCAGCACAGTTTACTTTCACCGGGAACGCAGAGATCGGATTTATTGCCCTTTCATTGGCACTGGCTCCTGAAATGTCAGGCAAAGGCAGTTATTATATTGTACCTCAAAACCTCTATAAACCGATTGAACAAGCTTGTATTTTGATTAAAACACAGGTGCTGAATACGGAAGCTTCAAAATTCAGGAAGTTTGTACTATCCCCGGCAACAAAGGCTATTTGGGAAAAGTATGGGTATTCTGTCGGGAAATAGTTAATTGGTTAATTAGTTGATTGGTTGATTAAGTTAATTGAGTTGAATATGTGATTAAGTTGAGTGGTTAGGATAGTTGATTAGTTAATTGGGCTTTGGGTTCTTTTGTTGATTGGTTGATTGGTTGGCTTAAATTGATATTCAAACAATATAACGTATTGAAAATAAAATGAGTATTCCTTCCTCTGAAAACCAAACCAAACCAAATAACATAAAAACTTAATCAACTTAATTAACTCATTCAACTCATTCAACTCAATTAACTCAATTAACTTAATCAACTAAATCAACCAATAACCAATGAACTCTGACTTCACACATACACTACTTCTAACCGGGAGACTGGCAGGATGGACAACTGTTATCCTATTATTAATAGGATTTCCGATTTCCTATTTGCTGGCTTATCGTCGATTCCCGCTAAAGGCGGTGGTTGAAGCGTTGATCAGCATGCCGTTGGTATTGCCTCCTACCGTGTTGGGTTTTTATATGTTGGTGGCATACAGTCCTCAAAATGGATTTGGAAAGTTCCTGGCAACACATTTCAACCTGAGCCTGGCATTCAGCTTCGAAGGGGTATTGATAGCCAGTGTGCTATTTAGTTTGCCGTTTATGATTCAACCCTTGCAAAATGGATTGACCAGCTTGCCTAAGAGTCTGCGGGAAGCTTCATACACCATGGGAAAATCAGAATTTACCACCTTTATCAGGGTATTGGTTCCCAATATGATTCCTTCGGTGATTACGGCTATTGCCATGACTTTTGCACATTGTATCGGTGAATTCGGAGTGGTGATCATGGTCGGAGGAAATATACCGGAAGAAACAAGGGTGGCTTCCATCGCTATTTACGACGAAGTGCAAGCTATGAATTATCATGCTGCCAATCAATATTCATTTGTTTTATTCATTGTCTCATTGCTGATTCTCACGTTGGTATACAGCATGAATGGGAAGAAAAAGAGAACCCCTTACTTCTGAAGAAAGAGCCCCTAGCCCCTGAAGGGGGATAAGAAAGAAAATTAAATCATATGAAAATAAAACCAGGTAATAATACAGCCGATAGTAACTTAAACTCCCCTTTAGGGGCTGGGGGTTCTTTGTTTATTGATATACAGCGTGCCATGCTTACCTCGGAAGGGAAAACGAACCTGGAAGTCTGCACTGAAATTAAGGGAAACGAACTGCTTTGTCTGTTTGGTCATTCAGGTGCGGGAAAGACTACTTTGTTGCGGATTCTTGCCGGGCTGACAAAACCAGACAAAGGTAGAATCGTATTTAATGGTACGGTCTGGTTTGATTCTGATAAAAAAATAAATATCCCGTCCCAGGAACGGAATGTAGGCTATATGTTTCAGGATTATGCCCTTTTCCCACACATGACCGTGGAGAAGAATATCAGCTTTGCCCAAAAAGAAAAGAACCATAAAGAGATAGATAAGCTCATGGAGCTCTTTGACCTGGGAACATTAAAAAATCAACATCCCGGGAAACTATCGGGAGGTCAGAAACAGCGGGTGGCATTGGCTCGTGCATTGGCAGCTAAACCAACGTTGCTTCTGTTGGATGAACCACTTTCGGCACTTGATTTTGAGATGCGACTGTCGTTGCAACAGGAAATACAAAAAGCACATGAGCTGCTCCAGACAATTACGTTGATGGTCAGCCATGATATTCCTGAAGTTGTTCAATTGGCTTCATCGGTGCTGGTACTTAAAAACGGAGCAGTCATTAAAAGTGGTAAAACGGAAGATGTGTTTACTCTTAAATCCCAGGAATGCAGCCATAGGATGGAGTATTTTTAAATGTAATATGAAATGAACTCATGCATAAGTAAGCTGTTAGTAAAATTTCAGTTTTCAACTATCAACAACAAACTATTATTATTATTAATGATCATTTAATTCAACAAATTATGGAAATTAGCGCAAAGAACAAAATGAAGGGAACCATCGTAGACATTACGTTGGGCAGTGTTATGGCAAAAGTGAAAATCAACATTGGAAACGACAATGTCATAAGTTCAGTTATCACTATTGAAAGTGTTGCTGATCTGAATTTGAAAGTTGGCGATGAAGTGTATGCCATCGTGAAGTCGACAGAGGTTATGATTGGGAAGTAATGCCCGTATAAGAAAAGAAAAGAAAAGAATTCGATTTAGCGCATCGAATTGTTTTTTCTAATGGGAGCGATAGAATTGTTAAAGATATAAACTTTTGAATCAAGGGATATTAGCATGGAAGATATAATTATTAAACCTATCGGAGTGATTCACACTCCACACAAAGACATAAAGACTATGCCTATTCAACCCATTGCGGCTGAAGGTATTAAAGGATACATTGAAATACTGCCCGAATATTCACAAGGGCTTAAAGATATTGAAGGTTTCTCCCATCTGACCCTTCTGTATTATTTCCACAAAATAGCGGGATATGAATTAGTTTTGGTTCCTTTCATGGATACTGAAGAGCGCGGGATATTTGCCTGCAAAGCACCGAAACGTCCCAATGCAATAGGTTTGTCAACTGTGCGACTATTGGGTGTTCAAGGGAACATACTGTACATAGACCAGGTGGATATGCTTGATGGTACTCCGTTGATTGATATCAAGCCTTTTTACCCCAGATATGATAACCGCGAAAATGTGAAAATAGGTTGGCTGGAAAAGAACAAAGATCTTCCGGTAGAGAAACTGCGGTCGGACGAAAGATTTAAATAACTGGAGATGAATAAAGGCATTGAGATTCAATAAAATCGAAGACTATCTCAAACTCAGCTTTAATAGGAGACTTTCTAAATGGAATTATTGTGTAGAGAAAAAAATACGTTCATTTGACCAACTATCCGAAGACAATCGGTTCGTTTGTATCCCTTTTGTAGAAATAATAAATAGATTGACAAAACATACTTTATTGTGCGTTTTGTCATTTTATTTTACCTACATTTTATGTGTTTTACGCTACATAAATGTAGGATTCTCTCAGAATTAACTTACAACTTCCACCCTCTTTTTTACACTTTACCTTCTCCTGTAAATTTTTTATTTCTATAGAATTCAATGGGTTACTGTTCATTTTACTGCCCAATAAACAGGGTGTAAATGTTAATGGCACGATAAATGAATAAGGAGTGTCAGGAAATACAAAACTGAAACATTAGTTATTCATTTAAAATATAAAAAAGATGAGAAAAATTGCAATCTACGGAAAAGGCGGAATCGGTAAAAGTACCACAACGCAAAACACAGTAGCCGGACTGGCTGAAATGGGAAAAAAAGTAATGGTTGTGGGTTGTGACCCGAAAGCTGACTCCACTAGGTTGCTTCTGCATGGGTTGGCTCAAAAAACAGTATTGGATACCTTACGTGACGAAGGTGAAGACATCGATTTGGATGATGTTATGAAAACAGGATTCAGCAATACCAGCTGTGTGGAATCAGGTGGTCCTGAACCGGGTGTTGGATGTGCCGGCCGTGGTATTATTACTTCTATTAACTTGTTGGAACAACTGGGAGCCTACGACGAAGAAAAGGCATTGGATTATGTATTCTACGACGTATTGGGTGACGTTGTATGCGGTGGATTCGCCATGCCAATCCGCGATGGTAAAGCTGAAGAAGTTTATATCGTGGTATCGGGTGAAATGATGGCTATGTATGCTGCCAACAACATCTGTAAATCAATCTCTAAATTTGGTAAAGTAGGAACAGTACGTTTAGGAGGTTTGATTTGTAATTCACGTAAAGTGGACAATGAAGCGAACATGATCGAAGAATTTGCCCGTCAGTTGGGAACTCAAATGATTCACTTCGTTCCTCGCGAAAACATGGTACAACAT
Organism: uncultured Bacteroidales bacterium; assembly: GCA_903927945.1. Classification (GTDB taxonomy): domain Bacteria; phylum Bacteroidota; class Bacteroidia; order Bacteroidales; family Paludibacteraceae; genus Paludibacter. The sequence continues at coordinate 4,670 of CAIYOZ010000087.1, forward strand.
GCAGAAATCAATCGCAAGACAGTTATTGACCATGCTCCTGACCATGCACAAGCAAATGAATACCGCTCATTGGCCAAGAAAATAAATGACAACAAAATGTTTGTGATTCCTCAACCGTTGGAAATGTCGGCCCTGGAAGAATTATTGGTTGGATTTGGTATCATGAATTAAAAGCCCCCTAAATCCCCCAAGGGGGACTTAAAGAGTGCATTATAAACAAATGAAATAATTATAAACATTTCTCTCATACTCCCCCTCTGGGGGTTGGGGGGCTAAATTTAAAATATATGTATTTATTAAGAGCAATAGTTCGTCCTGAGAAATCAAGTATCGTTATGAAAGCTTTATTTGATGCCGGATTTCCGGCAATCACTAAACTGGGTGTATTCGGTCGTGGTAAACAACGTGGTATTAAAGTTGGAAATGTAACTTACGATGAGCTTCCCAAAGATTTGCTCATGATGGTTATTCCTGAAAAAGATAAAGATTTCGTCATCGAAACAATCATGTCTGCCGCTCGCTCAGGTGAAAAAGGTCAGTTCGGGGATGGTAAAATCTTCGTTACTCCGGTAGAAGAGAGCTACACCATTTCCAGCGGGAAACAAGACTAAGAAAGATAGCCCCCTAAATTCCCCGAAGGGGGACTCAAAGAGTGGCAGATTATCGGAAGGAGTTACTAAATTATAACAAACTAGGTCTTCATGTCCCCTGGTGGGATTTAGGGGCTTTAAATTGAATTTTATATGAAACTGATTTTAGCAATGATACGCATCGACAAAATGGCCGCTACCAAGCTTGCTCTTTCGGATGCCGGTCTGCCTTCGTTCACTGCCATGCAGGTGTCGGGACGTGGTAGAGGACGCGGAGGCGTTGAGAAAGTAAAAGGTGAAAACCCTGAACTTGCAGAACTCATACAGGAAATACCTCGTTTGAAATCCAAACGAATGATAACCCTGGTTGTTACCGATGAGAAAAAAGAATTGGCTGTGGAAACACTGATCAAAACCAATCAAACCGGTAAAAGTGGTGATGGTAAAATATTTGTAATTCCGACGACTGATTCTTACCGTGTTCGTACGGGAGAACAGGGAGACATTACACTTGATTAATTAATAATTCACAATTCATAGTTCACAATTATAACTCAGTGAAAAGGAAAAAAGTAACTGAAATTAAGCAATGCTCTGTTCAAAAGTAAGGAAAAGCAAGTGTAAAACACACAGAAAAGCTCTCTCTCTTTAATTATGAATTATGCAGTATGAATTATGTATTAAAAAAAAACGTTATGGCAAAGACATTAATAGAAGATTTGGAATTGGGCAAATTCGTTGAAGAAATATCACAAGCCTATCCAAAAAAAGTAGCGAAGAAGAGAGTGAAATCGATGGTGGTGAATGACCCGGATTCAATCCCGGAAATTCAGGCTAACGTTCGTACTATTCCGGGCATTATTACACAACGTGGTTGTACCTATGCCGGTTGTAAAGGGGTAGTACTTGGACCAACCCGGGATATTATCAATATAACGCACGGACCTATCGGTTGCGGATTTTACTCTTGGTTGACACGTCGTAATCAAACTCGTGCTGATAAACCGGAAATGGAAAATTTCATTCCTTATTCGTTCTCAACCGATATACAGGATTCAAATATCGTATTTGGTGGAGAGGAAAAATTGAAGCAAGCTATTCGCGAAGCATGCGAACTGTTCAGTCCAAAAGGTATTGCGATTTTCTCAACTTGTCCGGTAGGGCTGATCGGTGATGATGTTCACCGGGTGGCACGCCAGATGAAAGAAGAATTTCCAGGGGTAAACATTTTCGGTTTCTCTTGCGAAGGTTACCGCGGAGTATCACAGTCAGCCGGCCACCACATTGCAAACAACGGATTATATAAAAACCTGATTGGTAACAATGACAACTACGTACGTAAAAACAAGTATGCTATTAACGTACTGGGAGAATATAATATCGGTGGCGACGCCTTTGCAATTGATTCACTGTTCGAAAAAATCGGAGTTGATATTGTCGCTACCATGTCGGGTAACTCAACCCTGGAGCAATTTGAAACAGCTCACACAGCCGACTTCAGTCTGGTAATGTGTCACCGCTCTATCAATTATGTGGCAGAGATGTTGGAAACTTCATTTGGTATTCCATGGGCAAAAGCTAACTTTATCGGAGCCGAAGCCACTGCAAAGACACTTCGCAAAGTAGGTCAGTATTTTGGTGATCAGGAATTGATCGACCGTATTGAAGTAGTGATAGCCGAAGAAATGATTGCTGTAGAAACTGCTATTGCACAAGCAAAAGCAAAAACTGAAGGTAAAACAGCTATGTTGTTTGTTGGAGGTTCTCGGGCTCACCACTATCAGGAATTATTTACAGAACTGGGTATGGAAATACTCGTAGCCGGATATGAGTTTGGACACCGTGATGACTATGAAGGCCGCCGGGTATTACCTTCCATTAAGATTGATGCCGATAGCCGTAACATAGAGGAAATAACCGTTTATCCGGATCCAACACGCTACAAACCCCGTAAGACTGAGGAAGAACTGGCTCAACTGAAAGAAGCTTTCGACATTGAATTCAACGATTACAAAGGTATCATGAAGGATATGAAAAAAGGGACACTGGTAGTTGATGATTTGAGTCACCATGAAATGGAAAAACTCATTGAAAAGTACAAGCCGGATGTGTTCTGTGCCGGTATCAAAGAAAAATATGTGGTTCAGAAAATGGGTATCCCCATGAAACAACTCCACAACTACGATAATGGTGGTCCGTATGCAGCTTTCGAAGGTGCAATCAACTTTTACAAGGATATTGAAATGATTGCATGCAGCACCATTTTCAAACAAATGAAAGCTCCCTGGGAACGCGAAGAAGTGGTAGAAGCGGAATATGTATTTAATTAATGACCCCAAACCCCTAAAGGGGCTTTAAGACGTAGTTTCTGAAAAATTCAGAATAATAATTAGAAAATATAAACTCAAGATCCACAGTAACCCAGTTCCCCTTTAGGGGTTAGGGGTGGCTCTTTTAAATTAAAACTTATGTTACTCAGACATACCACTGCATTTGAAATAGACAGGAAGGCACTGACCATTAACCCGGCCAAAACCTGCCAACCCATAGGGGCAATGTATGCAGCATTAGGCATCCACGGATGTCTTCCCCATAGTCACGGTTCACAAGGATGTTGTTCCTATCACCGTAGCGCCTTATCCCGTCACTTCCGCGAACCTATCATGGCAGGAACCAGTTCTTTTTCTGAAGGTTCTTCTGTATTCGGTGGATCTGCCAACCTGGTTTCGGCCATTGACACCATGTTTACAGTGTATAATCCTGAAGTGATTGCGGTTCATACCACTTGTTTATCGGAAACTATCGGTGATGACCTGGTTCAAATCGTTTCTAAAGCGAATGAAGATGGATTAATCCCTCAGGGGAAAAATGTGATATATTGCAATACTCCAAGTTATGTAGGAACGCATGTAACCGGATATTCAAATCAGGTGGCTGCCATGGTGAAGTTTTTCTCTACAGCAACACCTAAGAAACGGAACGTGATCAACCTGGTAGCAGGTTGGATGGAACCTTCGGATATGGGTGAAATCAAACGGTTGGCTTCGGTCATGGAAGCCCGTACCATTATGTTCCCGGACATGACAGGAGTGTTGGACACACCACTCAATGGACATTATAAAATGTACCCTGATGGAGGAACTACCATTGCTGACCTGAAACTGACCGGAGACAGCAAGTTTACCCTTGGCTTTGGTCCAATGAGCACGGAAGATGCTTGTATAAAGTTGGATAACAAGTGCAAGGTGAAATTCGAAATGTTGGATATACCCATCGGATTCAAGGCTACCGACCGCTACCTGATGTCCTTAAGCCGGCATGCTAACTTGCCGATACCAGAAAGTTTGAGTGATGAGCGCGGACGTTTAATCGACTTGATTTCTGACAGTGCTAAATATCTTTACGGAAAACGTGTTGCATTATGGGGTGATCCTGATACATTGGTTCCACTTGCTGAATTCCTGGTAAGCCTTGATATGAAACCTGTCTACATTGTATCGGGTACCCCAAGTAAATATTTCTTAGAAAAGATCCCGGAAATACTGAAAGATATACCAGAAGCCAAATTCAAGTGTGGCGAGACTGCCGATATGTTCCGTATGCACCAATGGATTAAACAAGAAGGTGTAGACTTATTGATTGGAAACACCTACGGTAAATATATTGCCCGTGATGAAAATACTCCATTTGTACGCTTTGGATTCCCTATTGCCGATCGTCCCGGACATAACTACTTTGCAAAAACAGGTTACAATGGTGGTGCCAATTTGGTAAAACAAATTTTAGATGCATTCCTGGATCATTTCGACAGAACTTGTCTGGAAGAGAAAGTAGAATTCCAATTGTAATAAAAATCCGGGGACATTTAAGACATGTGTTAGTTAACAATTTTCTATTTCGTAATGTCTCCGGGTTTTCTCAAGAACTAATCTGATGATATGATAGTTCTTCCAAATCATTACTATTTCTAATCACTATATTTGAAAATGAATTGACAGTCTCACAGATAGTGGGGCTGTCAATTCATTTAAAGTGAGTAATAGTCGTTCCTACATTTTAAGTATAACCCCCTACATTTATGTATGTTTTTAGATGAAGTTGGAAACAATAAAATTCTCTTGTTGGTAACTAGATTATTAAAATAGAAACTATATATGTTACATTATCAATATATTACAATTTAAAAACATGTATAATAACAAGGATATTTTTTAATGGCACGATAAATGAA
>CAIYOZ010000088.1 GCA_903927945.1 uncultured Bacteroidales bacterium
AAGTCAGGTGAATCTCCTAAAGATTATTTAATACTTCCTTATGTGAATCAACACAGGTGGGGGTCTCAGGAACGTCCTGATTCAAATGGTGATTCAAATTTTCTGCTTCCTTTGCCCAATCCGGGGGAAGTTGAGATACAAGTTATTGCAGTAAAGGCTGAGCAGAACAATTGGATGGGGACTTCAAACCGTGAACTTCTCATGGCAGGTAAGTTTATGCCCGATTCCGGTTTACATTCAAATGAACTCAAGGTGGTCATTACAAAACGAAAAATGCCCAAGTCATTAGATAACGGACATATATTTGGTGTACAATGGGAATCGTGGTTCATTCCTGATCCCGGTTCATGGTGTACATCTGAAGCTGTACCTATTGTTGGTTTTTATGACTCATACAACGAAGATGTTATTCGCCAGCATATACTCTGGTTTATGGATTTAGGTGTAAATTTTATTGTACCCGATTGGTCTAATCATCTTTGGGGGAAGAAGCATTGGAATGAAGCTGAGGATGGAGCCCGTGCTATTGTTCATGCCACAACTGTATTTCTGGAAGTTCTTGCAAAAATGCGCGATGAAGGAATTGATGTTCCGAAGGTTGCTCTCATGCCCGGAATAAGTAATGGACCTCCAACAACGATGGTTGCAATGAATGAACAATTGGATTGGATTTATCAGAATTATGTATTGAATCCCAGATTTAAAGGACTATTTCAGAACTACGAAGGGAAACCTTTAATGATTATTTTGGATACAGGAGCACTTGGCAGCAAAGAAGGCACTGCAGCTTCAGCTTTCAGTGTGCCATTTTTCAAACTATCTCTTGGTTTAACAGAACAAGAACTTGATGCCTTTCGCAATACTCAGGTACCGATTGATGATACACATTTTACCAATCGGTTCGTGTCGTCTCAAAATCAATTAACACTGCATCATAAATTAGGATATTGGTCGTGGATGGACGGGCAATTAGAACCTCTGGTAACTTATTTGGACGGAAAACCGGAGGCAATTACAGTTACTCCAGCTTTCTTTGGACCTTTTGGATGGACTGCACCCGATGCATTTGGCAGAAGAGGCGGAACGACCTACCTTGAATCATTCAAATGTGCGCTTAAATCAAAGCCACGTGTAATATTTTTGCACCAATTTAATGAATTCGTTGGACAGGCTGAAGGTCATGGTGTTGGTGAAAATAATAATATTTATTTGGACGAAAACAGTATCGAATTAAGTGATGACATTGAACCTGTTTCAATGACTGCCTCTGGCTATCGCGATAGTATTGGCGGCTGGGGATTCTACTACCTAAATATGACTCGTGCACTCATGGATATTTTCAATAAGAAGGATCAAAACAGCACCCTTTTAGCTGCTTATATTTCCAAAATATCTGATCAATCCATCAAACTTCAATGGTCTGTAGTTGGTGAAATGCCAAAAAGTTTTGAAGTCGCGATTGATAATAAACCTTTTCTTAAAAATGTTACAGGTATGACCATTGATATTCCCGTTAAGGGGATTTCTAAAGGGATTCATACTATAACAATTTCTGCAAATAATGTGCATACGCATTATGATCTCTCCAAAACAGAGTTTGATGAAATAGCAGAAAAACCTTTGCCTGTTAAAGTAGTCCTGAGAATTAAAATCTAAAACATCTAATTTAATAAAATATTGGATAATTTCAAGTCTGATTGTAAGTTTTTAAAATTAATCAATAAAATAAAAATATCAATCGTAATGAAAAAAGTTATAACAATTTTACTTCTAATAATAGCCCAATTCGGTGTTTACTCCCAAAATCCAATTTGTCCGACTGGTGTTTATATTCCTGATCCTTCAGCTCACGTTTGGAAAGATGGCAAACTGTATGTGTATGGTTCGTTGGATGAAAGTACGAAATATTATTGTTCACATAAACATCATGTATTATCAACATCCGATATGAAGACCTGGGAATTGACTGAAAACTCGTTTGCCTCAAAAGGTGAAGGTGATCAAGTTTCTTACACCGATGATTTTTTGTATGCGCCTGATGTTCAATATAAAAAAGGGACATATTATCTATATTACTGTCTTTCGAGTGCAAGAAATAACGAAGGTGTGGCTACATCCACTTCTCCAACAGGACCTTTTGTAAATGGGAAGGTGCTTTATACGAAAGGCATAAACGAAATTGATCCCTGTGTCTTTATGGATACCGATGGTCAGGCATATTATATTTGGGGACAGTTTACTGCAAAAGTTGCAAAGTTGAAACCTAATATGACTGAGATTGATACAACAACTATAAAAGATAGGGTTGTAACAGAAAGCGAACACCACTTTCATGAAGGCGGATACATGGTAAAACGAAAAGGGATTTACTATTTTGTATATGCAGCCTTAGACAAAACCGGTTCGGCCAACTGTATTAGTTATTCTACCGCTAAATCACCCTTTGGACCGTTTAAATATGGTGGCATTATTATTTCGAATGAACATTGTAACCCTGGAAACTGGAATAATCATGGTTCGTTGGTTGAGTTCAAAGGACAGTGGTATGTGTTTTATCACCGCTCAACACATGGTACCCCTTTTATGCGCCGTGCTTGCGTAGAGCCAATATATTTTAATAAAGATGGCAGCATAAACGAAGTGGAGATGACATCTCAAGGGGCGGGAAGTCCTTTAAGTGCCTTTGAAAAAATTGAAGCAGAAAGGGCTTGTTTATTACTTGGAAATGTTCGGATTGAAGCCTTTGACAAGGATCATGAAAAACTTACTATGATAAATAACGGAGACAAAGCTTGTTATAAATATATAGACTTTGGGAATGGTGTTGACAGTGTAACAATAAGTATTGCAACAAAACAAAAACCGGGTGTAGTTAGATTCAATATCGGTGTGTTTGAAAAACAAACAGTAGCCGAAGTCACTATTCCGGGCAATGAAGATGGAAAAACATGGCAGACGATTACCGCGAAAGCCAAGGGCATAAAAGGAATTCATGCAGTTTGGCTACAGTTTGAAGGCGAAGGTACTGATTTGTATGATTTGTATTGGTTTAAGTTTTCAAAACGGACTGATTGATATAGTTGAATCCTTATGTCATTTGCTGGCTATCGAGAAAAATAAAAAAAATATGTCTAAATTTAAAGTCCTGACCATCTGGTCGCTAATACTTTCTGGAGTATTTTTTGGTTTGTCCGCAGCCCTTCAACACAGCCAAGCAAAAGTTGTTAAGGATGATGGCAATAAAGTGAATGAGGTTGAATTCCCCTTGAATAAAGAAGTTAAATCTGAGAATGATGTTTTACAAAGAGGTTTTCTCAATCCTCCCGATTCATCACGTCCCGGTGTTTATTGGTATTTTATGGATGGTAATATCTCCAAGAAAGCTGTTACTGCCGATTTGGAATCGATGAAGAAAGTGGGCATTGGTCATGTTCTTTTTCTGGAAGTAAATGTTGGAATTCCTCGTGGGAAAGTTGATTTCATGAGCGAAGAATGGATGAATTTGTTTACACATATTGTACGCGAAGCCGAACGCCTGGGTATTGTTATTTCGTTAGGTGTTGGTCCGGGTTGGACTGGAAGTGGTGGTCCCTGGGTTTCGGGAGCTCAGTCAATGAAACATTTAGTCTGTAGTACAATCAAAGTATCCGGTATTGAAAACGGGAGAATAATTCTACGCAAAGCTACAACAATGAATCCATACTTTGGAGAAGGATCATTTACACCGGAACTTAAACAACGATGGTTAGACTATTATGAAGATGTAGCAGTATTGGCTTTCCCAACTCCAACTGCTGATTTCAAAATTAGTGATATTACTGAGAAAGCCTTGTATTATCGTGATCCATATTCTTCTATGCCGGGGGTGAAGGCCTTTATTCCATCTTTTGCGGACTATATAGAACCACTTCAAGGAGCAGTAATTTCGCACGATAAAATCATAGATCTTACCCAATTTTTGAAGTCGGACAGTGTCTTGGATTGGAAAGTACCTCCAGGAAATTGGACGATTATGCGCTTTGGAAGCAGAAATAACGGTGCGGTTACCCGCCCTGCCCCACTTCCCGGTGTGGGATTTGAAGCTGACAAATTTGATACTACCGCAATTAGCGCTCATTTAGCAAATTTTACAGGTAAGTTGCTTAAACGAATTGGTATGCCAGATAAAAATCAACAAGGAGGTTTAAAAATGCTCCACATGGATAGTTGGGAAATGGGTGCACAAAACTGGACAGCGAAATTAAGAGAAGAATTCACTAAACGACGTGGATATGATCCGTTACCATTTTATCCGGTTTATGCCGGACTAGTGGTTGAGAGTTTGGAAAAGAGTGAACGCTTTTTATGGGATTTACGCCAAACCTCTCAGGAACTTGTTATCGAAAATAATGCGATATATATAAAAAAGTACGGTCAAAAATATAATCTGGGCATTTCGATCGAACCTTACGATTTGAACCCAACAGCCGATATGGAACTGGGGGCAGTTGCCGATGTCCCAATGGGTGAATTCTGGAGTAAAGATTTTGGATTCAACTCTTCATTCAGTTGTATTGAGGCGGCTTCCATAGCTCACATTGAAGGAAAAAAAGTGGTTGCAGCTGAAGCATTTACAGCTTATCTTGATGCATGGAAACAATATCCAGGTTCAATGAAAAATCAAGGTGATTGGGCTTTTGCTACAGGGATTAATAAATTTATGTTTCACACTTATCAGCATCAGTCCTTACCCGAAAACCTGAAACCGGGGATGACCATGGGACCTTATGGCGTACATCATGACCGAAACCAGACTTGGTGGTCGATGGTCGATGGATATCATAAGTATGTGGCTCGTTGCCAATACATGTTGCAACAAGGAAAGCCCGTTGCAGACATTCTTTATTTGACTCCTGAGGGAGCACCTCAGGTATTTCGTGCACCAGCATCAGCTCTTACGAGCGCTGATGATTTAACTAATTCACTCTCATTTTCAGTAAAAGAAGAGATAATTCCAGGACAATCGAAACAAGATATTCTTCCCGACCACAAAGGATATAATTTTGATGGTTGTTCGTCATCTCAAATATTAAAAGCAACAGTGAGTAAAGGAAAAATAATTTTCCCGTCGGGAGCAAGTTATTGTTTGTTGGTTTTGCCTAAAACTGAAACCATGACTCCAGCCTTACTAACCAAAATTGAATCGTTAGTAAAAGCTGGTGCTACAGTAATTGGCAACCCACCACGAAAATCGCCAAGTTTAGTAAATTATCCTGTATGCGATATACAAGTTGGGGAGAAAGCTAAAATGATGTGGGGAGAATTAACTGCCCCGGAGGAAATTTCAAAACGCGTGCTGGGTAAAGGTAAAATCTATTGGGGAGGAGCTTTCTCACAAATGAAGTGTCCTGAACTATACCCGGATTATTACAGTACTGCGAGCTTACTTAGGAAAATGGGAATTCAGGAAGATTTTATGTCAACAGGTCCGATAAGATATACTCATAAATTGATTGATTCTGACGATGTTTATTTCGTTTCGAATAAAACTAATTTCAGCATAAATACTAACTGTTTATTCAGGGTGAAAAAAGGCACACCGCAATTATGGTCACCAATGACAGGAGAAATTCGTCAGCTATCAGATTATATAGTACTAAATGGTCAAATTCAAATTCCTTTACAATTTGAGCCTTACGAAAGCTATTTTATTGTATTCAATAAAAAGGGTAAAGTTAGAACAGTACAGAATTCGATAAATACAAACTTTTCCGAACCGCTTGTTATCTCTGAAATTAGTACTCCATGGGAGGTGTCTTTTGATCCAAAATGGGGTGGACCTGCGAATATCACATTTGACAAACTCGCAGACTGGACATCCAGAGCAGAAGAAGGTATAAAGTATTATTCAGGAATAGCAATCTATCATACTATGATTGAACTCTCAAAAAAAACCGTTACTGATAAAAAATCTGATATTTTTATCGACTTGGGTGAAGTATACAATATGGCAAGAGTACTGGTGAACGGCAAAGATCTGGGTGTAGTTTGGACAGCTCCTTTCCGTTTGAAAATCTCAGATGCTGTAGTCGTTGGTGAAAACAACATCGAAATTGAAGTGGCAAACCTATGGCCAAACAGGTTGATTGGTGACGAACAAAAACCGGATGATGGAATTGTGAATGGACAATGGCCTGAATGGTTACAAAAAGGTACACCTCGTACTTCAGGGAGGTTTACATTTACAACGTTTAAGCATTATAACAAAGACTCAAAATTATTGAAATCGGGATTAATGGGTCCAGTGAAAATACTAACTATCAAAAAATAATTATATTGAAAACAAAAGTTGGATTATTTGGAATAGGTCTTGATACCTATTGGGCTCAATTTGATGGGTTGCTTAATAATTTAATGTCATATCAAAATCAAATTAAAGATAAAATAGGAAAATTTGGTGTAGAAGTGGTGGATGTAGGAATGATTGACAATCCTGTTAAAGCACGTGAAGCTGCTGATTTTCTGAAAGCGAAGGATGTAGAAATTGTTTTTTTATATGTTTCAACGTATGCCCTATCATCAACCGTTTTGCCGATGGCGCAAAAACTGAAAGTGTCGGTAATCATACTGAACCTTCAGCCAGTTGCCGAACTCGATTATGATGCTTTTAATAAATTGGTCGATAGAGGAAGAATGACAGGGCTTTGGTTGGAACATTGCCAAGCCTGTTCGGTACCCGAAATTGCCAGTGTGTTTAACCGTTCAGGTATTCAGTATGATTTTGTAACCGGATATCTTCAGGACGAGGAAGCCTGGAGCGAGATTGAAGCATGGACAGAGGCGGCTCATGTGGCAGCAGCTATGCGTAACAATCGAATGGGTATTTTGGGACATTATTACGGTGGTATGCTTGATGTGTACACCGATGTAACAAAACAATCGGCTGTGTTCGGAACTCATTTTGAAATACTTGAAATGTGCGAACTAAAAAAATACCGTGACGAAGCGACTGAAGCCGAAGTGCAATTTAAAATTCAGGAGTTAAATAGCTCTTTTGATGTAGCGCCCGAATGTGAAATGTATGAAATTGAACGTGCTGCAAAAACCTCGGTGGCATTGGATAAATTAATTGAAAATCATAACCTGGGTTCAATGGCTTATTATTACGAGGGTGAATTGGGCAACGACTATGAAAATATTGTAACCTCGGTGATTGCGGGTAACACCTTGCTGACAGGGCGGAATATTCCCGTTGCCGGTGAATGTGAAGTGAAAAATGCCCAAGCAATGAAAATCATGGCTGAATTTGGTGCCGGTGGTTCTTTTTCTGAATTCTACCTGATGGATTACAACAATGATGTGGTGATGCTCGGACACGATGGGCCGGCTCACTTTACCATTGCCCAGGGTCGTGTAAGGTTAGTGCCATTGCCTATCTATCATGGAAAACCCGGAAAAGGTTTGTCCATCCAAATGAGCGTGAAGCATGGACCGGTGACTTTGCTTTCGGTAGTTGAAGGCAAGGATGGCTTGTTTCTGCTGGTTGCTCAAGGCGAATCAGTTTCTGGTCATGTTCTCGAAATAGGTAATACCAATAGTCGATACCGTTTTTCGATTGGTGCAAAACGCTTTATGAACGAATGGTCGAAACAAGGACCGGCACACCATTGTGCTATTGGTGTTGGCCATATAGGAGATAAGATTGAGAAACTGGCATTTTTACTGAACATACCGGTGAAAGTAATTTGCTAAACTAAATACAGTCGAATAAATCAAAATTAATGATATGAATCATAGAGAGCAAAATGCATACAAAAATTGGTGTTTAGCAATTGAGAACAAAAAACATAGTCGGAAGTTACGATACTGAAAAAAGTGTATTGATAGTCTTGTGGTTCAATTTATCAACAGGGAAACGAGTTAAGTAAACATTCATTTGAGTAAACAGGCTGATCCTTTTACAAGCGTCGTTGTTAATTCATAGAACGATGGACCTTTAGGCGGGTGACTCCATTATGGGTCCCTTTTATGAAATTGAAACGTCATCGCCGGCAAGCAATCTAAAAGCGAACGAATCGATACATCGTATACTGTGAATGATTTATTTATAGGGAGAAGAACCAGCTTTGATTAAAATCCTTCAACAGCTTTTTGGAGTAAAATTGAAGACAAATGAAACAAAATAATTAATCTAAACTTCTAAACTTAAAGTTTATAGACTTTTACTGGATAAATAAATTAAATTTAAACTATAAGCTTTAAAAAAATAATATGAGAAATAATTTTAATCCGTGGCATCAGGTAGTGCCTTACACTGAATCAGATGATGTAGTAAAAGGGATTATCGAGATTCCCAAAGGAACAAAAGCCAAGTATGAACTCGATAAAGAAAGTGGATTACTCCGCCTGGACAGGGTTTTGTTTTCATCAATGTATTATCCACATAATTATGGCTTTATACCGCAAACCTATTGCGATGATCATGATCCGCTTGATATTTTAATACTTTCACAGACCGAAGTTGTACCATTATGTATCGTTGAGGCGAAGATAATTGGGGTGATGCGAATGTTGGACAATGGGGAAGCTGATGATAAAATTATAGCTGTGGCATCTGGTGATCCAAGTGTAAACCATTACAACGACATTTCAGAACTTCCCCAGTATTTGATTTCGGAAACCATGAGTTTCTTTGAAGATTACACTAAGCTTGAAAATAAAACAGTAGTTGTTGATAAGTTTTTTGATAAAGAAATAGCTTTGCTAATCATTGATGAAAGTTACAAACTATACAAAAAACATTATGGAGAGTTACATAAATTTTTTTTGGTTGAATATCAAACCAACATAGCATAATTATCAATCCAAATTCAGTTTGAATGCTAATAAGCAGGTGTTAACTATTTAACAAACAAATACAAACAAATACAAACAAATTTACATATCAAATTTATGAGCATTAAAAGAATTATTCTAAATGAGATGTCCTATTTCGGGGCAGGAAGTCGTGCAGTGTTGTCCGATGAAATTAAGAAACGCGGTTTTAAAAAAGTATTTGTAGTGACAGACAAAGATCTGGTGAAGTTTGGTATTGCCGGCCAGGTAGCTTTAGTACTTTCCAATGCAGGAATTCCTTTCCATATTTTCTGTGATGTAAAGCAAAATCCTACTGTCAACCAAGTGAAAGCCGGTGGCAATGAGTTTACCGCTTCGGAAGCCGATGTGATAGTAGCTATTGGTGGCGGTTCGTCTATCGATACCGCCAAAGCCATTGGTATCATAGCTGCCAATCCGGAGTTTGCTAATGTAGTTTCGCTTGAAGGTGTTGCCGATACAAAAAACAAATCAATCCCCATTATTGCATTGCCAACAACTGCCGGAACTGCTGCTGAAGTAACTATTAACTACGTGATTACCGACGAAGAAAATGTAAAGAAAATGGTGTGTATCGATTCAAATGCCATTCCAATACTTTCTATCGTTGATGCCGAATTAATGGTAAGTATGCCAAAAGGGCTCACTGCAGCTACAGGAATGGATGCCCTGACTCATGCCATCGAAGGGTATATTACCAAAGGAGCGTGGGAAATGTCAGATATGTTTGAGTTGAAAGCTATAGAGATGATTGCAAAATATTTGCCCGCAGTAGTTGAAAATCCTTCAGATATTGAAGCCCGCGATGGAATGGCAATGGCTCAATACATTGCAGGCATGGGATTTTCAAATGTTGGGCTCGGATTGGTGCACGGAATGGCACATCCGTTGGGGGCTTATTTTGATATTCCACACGGTATAGCAAATGCGCTTTTGTTGCCAATCGTAATGAGGTATAATGCTTCATCATCCATAGATAAGTATTCAAATATTGCGATAGCAATGGGCGTTAACATTTATGGATTATCAAAAATCGAAGCATCTCACGCAGCGGTCGATGCTGTAAAAGCTTTGGCTGTAAAAGTAGGAATTCCCGAAAGGTTGCGTGACTTGAATGTGACTGAAGATGGTTTGGAGAAACTTGCTTTATCTGCATTTAATGATATTTGTACTTCAGGAAATCCACGTGTTGCAACATTAGATGAAATTTTAACATTGTATAAAAAAGCATTTTAAAATATTTATTCATAAGAATTTAATCAAATAAATAATTTTAACAGTGAAAATAGCAATTTGTAATGACCATGCTGGTTTTGACTTAAAATCAAAAATAATTGAATATTTAGATTTAAATGGAGAAAATAAAATAATTGATTTTGGGATACATTCTTCGGGAAGTTCAGATTATCCTGATTTTGCACATCCTATGGCAATATCAATTCTACAAGAAGATTCTGAATTAGGAATTTCAATTTGCACTCGGGTAATGAAATCAGTATGACCTTAAACAAACATAAGGGCATCCGTGCGGTTCTTTGTTGGATGCCGGAAATCGCAGCATTGGCACGTAAACATAACCATGCTAATTTGCTTTCTCTTCCTGCCCGTTTTACATCTTAATTCTTTAATTCAGAGTTTGAAGGAGGAAGACATCAGAGAAGAATTGAAAAAATGGATGTCCTTTGACAATAAATCGTCACAATTAAAAAGAATACTGTCATTGAAACAATTAACACATAATACTATCATGAATTCAATAGAAAATTTAAACCGCGCAGCAGACAATATCAGAATTTTGGCTGCCTCAGCAGTTGAAAAAGCCAAATCCGGTCATCCCGGTGGTGCCATGGGTGGTGCAGATTATATTAATGTTCTTTATTCCGAGTTTTTGGAATATGACCCACAAAATCCTAAATGGGAAGGACGCGACCGAATGTTTTTAGATCCGGGACACATGTCGCCGATGCTTTATTCAGTTCTGTCATGTACCGGCAAATATACCATGGAAGAACTGGCTCAATTCCGTCAATGGGGTAGTCCGACTCCTGGCCATCCTGAAGTTGATATTCTGCGTGGAGTTGAAAACACTTCCGGTCCACTTGGACAAGGTCATACATATGCTGTGGGTGCTGCCATTGCTGCAAAATTTTTAAAAGCACGTTTTGGTGAAGTAATGAATCAAACAATTTACACGTTTATTTCTGATGGTGGCGTTCAGGAAGAAATTTCGCAGGGTGCTGGACGAATTGCAGGCCATTTGGGATTAGATAATCTGATTATGTTTTACGATTCGAATGATATTCAACTTTCGACTGAAACCAATGCTGTAACGAGTGAAAATGTAGCTCAAAAATATCTGGCATGGGGTTGGCATGTCAATGAAATAAATGGAAATGATGCAGTGCAAATTCGTACTGCTTTGAAAGAAGCCAAGGGTGAATTACACAAGCCTACCCTGATTATTGGAAAAACCATCATGGGTAAAGGTGCACTGAAAGCTGACGGAACAAGCTTTGAATGTCAATGCGCCACTCATGGAATGCCTTTGAGTGAAGGGGGAGCATCTTATGCTGAAACTATCAGGAATCTGGGTGGAAACCCTGAAAATCCTTTTGTTATTTTCGAAGAAACAAAAGCACTGTATGCAAAACGTGCCGGTGAGTTGATGGAAATTGTTGAGAAAAAGCAAGTAGCTAAAGCACTGTGGGCTAAGGAAAATCCTGAGTTAACAAAGAAACTTGACTTTTTCTTTTCGGGTAAAACAATTGTGAACTGGGATGCCATTGTTCAAAAGCCCAATCAATCAACCCGTGCTGCTTCAGCCACTGTGCTGGGTGAATTGGCAAAACAGGTTGAAAACATGGTAGTAGCCAGTGCCGACTTATCTAATTCGGATAAAACAGATGGCTTTCTCAAAAACACCCATGCATTTGAAAGAAATGATTTCTCGGGAGCATTTCTACAGGCCGGTGTTTCTGAATTGACTATGGCTGCAATTTCAATTGGAATGAGCCTGCACGGTGGAATTATTCCTGCCTGTGCTACTTTTTTTGTTTTCTCCGATTATATGAAACCGGCTATTCGAATGGCTGCCTTGATGGAACAACCGGTGAAATTTATTTGGTCACACGATGCTTTCCGTGTTGGAGAAGATGGACCAACTCACGAACCTGTTGAACAGGAAGCTCAGATTCGCTTGATGGAAAAACTAAAAAACCATAAAGGACATAATTCAATGTTGGTTTTGCGTCCGGCTGATGTTGAAGAAGGAACTGTTGCCTGGAAAATGGCGTTGGAGAATACACATACACCGACGGGTCTGATTTTTTCACGTCAGAATATCGCTGATCTTCCTACAACTTCTACCCGTAAAATAGATGCAGAACAAACTCAAAAAGGAGCTTACGTTGTTGAAAGTGATGATAATTATGAAGTAATTTTGGTTGCTTCCGGTTCGGAAGTTTCCACACT
Source organism: uncultured Bacteroidales bacterium (assembly GCA_903927945.1). Classification (GTDB taxonomy): domain Bacteria; phylum Bacteroidota; class Bacteroidia; order Bacteroidales; family Paludibacteraceae; genus Paludibacter. The sequence goes on from CAIYOZ010000088.1 coordinate 12,325, forward strand.
TCACGAAGGAGCTGAATTGCTTCGGGCTGATGGGATTAAAATCAGATTGATTTCAGCACCTTCAGAAGGTTTATTCCGCAGCCAACCGAAAGAATATCAGGAGAGTGTATTACCTACCGGAGCTAAGATTTTTGGTCTAACTGCCGGTCTTCCTGTAAATTTACAAGGATTGGTTGGTTCAAATGGAAAAGTATTTGGACTTGAGTCGTTTGGATTCTCAGCACCTTACAAAGTGCTGGATGAAAAACTTGGTTTTACAGCAGAAAATATATATGAACAAGTAAAAGCAATGTTATAAACAAAATATAAAAATTAGGTAAGAGTTTTAAAATTTTTGCCTGATTTTCATAAACATAATTTTTCTTGTTGATATAATAAACTTTTCAATTATTTGTTTCATTATTATATCATTGTTGTCTCAATGAGCAACCAGTGAGTTTTTCTAAGTAATCAGATAATAAAACTAGCAATGAATGAGAGATTAAAACATTGATTCACATAATGATACTAATAATATGAATTGGAAAAAATTACAAAATGGATCTGATATACGAGGTGTTGCACTGGAAGGAGTAATAGGGGAAGACGTGAATTTGACCTCTGAAGTTGCTCAAGTGTTGGGAAAATCCTTTGTGCAGTGGCTCTTGAATTTTACCTCTCTAACCAATGTATCCATAGCAGTCGGAACAGATTCACGTATTTCGGGTACTGCTTTAAAAAATGCATTTATCACAGGAATGTGTCAGACCGGTGCAAAGGTGGTCGATTGTGGATTGGCATCTACGCCTGCCATGTTTATGACAACTGTTTCCGGCGAGAAGGCTACTACTGCCGGTGTAATGATTACTGCCAGCCATCTGCCATTTAACCGAAATGGATTCAAATTTTTCACCAATAAAGGAGGGCTCGATAAAAAAGACATTACAGAGATTCTGAGAATTGCCGAAATCGAAAAATCTACTACTAATAGCGATAATTATACTATAGATACCTGGAATTTTATTGATGAATATTCCATATTCCTTGGTGATTATATTCGCAATAAGGCCAATATTGTGTCGAATTTTAAGAACCCGCTTCAAGGTTTAAAAATAATTGTAGATGCAGGTAATGGTGCAGGAGGTTTCTTTGCTTCAAAAGTGCTCGACCGACTTGGTGCAGATACAAACGGGAGCCAATTCCTGGAGCCTGATGGTAATTTCCCTAACCATGTGCCTAATCCGGAGGACAAAGTTGCTATGCGATCCATTTGTGATGCAGTAATAAGAGAAAAAGCCGACTTGGGAGTAATTTTTGATACCGATGTTGACCGATCGGCAATTGTAGATTCAAAAGGAAATCCTGTGAATCGGAATGCTCTGATCGCCCTGATTTCGGCTGTAATACTCCAGGAACATCCCGAAAGCACCATTGTTACAGACTCAATTACTTCTGACGGCTTAACAAAATTTATAGAAGAAGAATTAAAGGGTAAGCATCATCGCTTTCAACGAGGCTATAAAAATGTGATTAATGAGTCAATTAACCTTAATACTCTTGGTGAAGAAAGTTGGCTGGCAATTGAAACTTCCGGTCATGCTGCCTTAAAAGAGAATTATTTTCTCGACGATGGGGCTTATCTGGTTGCCAAGTTGTTGGTGGAAATGGCAAAACTAAATTCGAACGGTTGTAAGCTGACTGACTTGATTGAAAAACTGGAACAACCCTATGAAAGTAAAGAATACCGTTTTACAATTTTAGAAGAAGATTTTGCAAATTACGGAAAACGCATCTTAGCTGAACTGGAAAAGAAAATAAATCATCAGGATGGTTGGGAAGTAGTTTCACCTAACTATGAGGGGCTGAGAGTGCGTTGTACTTCATCCAACGAAGAGGGTTGGTTTTTACTTCGGATGTCTTTACACGATCCTGTAATGCCTTTGAATATTGAATCGAATATAGAAGGTGGCGTTGAAATCATAGCCACTAAACTTGAACTATTATTGCAAAATTTTCATGGTTTAAAAACAAGTGTACTGAAATTCTGATTTAATCTCTCTCTCTCTCTCTTCCCTAGACATGCTTGGTGAAATACCTAATGTTTTAGCTATTATTTTTGTAAATAAAGCTTCATCTTCAAACTCTAATTTTGAGATACATATCGCTTATTTTCATGTTTGATGGTAATTAACCGTAAAAGCAATAAAAGCAAAAATAAAAAATGAGGTTCAGGAAATTTCTTTTGAGTTGAGAGAGAAAGAACATGCTTTGAATGTGTTCCAATCGTAAGTTAGGTCTATATTTACGGCACAGTTAAGCAGATGTAATATTGATATAATAAGTCTTACATTAACTTACTTAATGTCTTTAAAAACAATATAGAAGGTAAGGTATGAACCTCTATTCAAAATCTTACTATTTAATTTATTTCTTTAAAGTATGGAGACATGTTGGATATCAAAAATCAAAGTTTTAATGTCAGAATTCAAACCGATAGTTGCCAATGTATGAATATCTTTGTGCCAGCTTTAAATTAAACTTATGAAAAATAAATCATTCCTGGCATTCGACATTGGTGCTACCAGTGGCCGCTCTATTTTAGGGACTCTTATTGATGGACACCTCCAGATGAAAGAATTAACCCGTTTCCCAAATCAGATGCTCCAGATCGGAGATCATTTCCACTGGAACATTTATTCTTTGTTCGAACACTTAAAAGCAGGCTTGGCGGCCGTTAAAAATGAGGGTGTTGAAATATCCTCCATAGGCATTGATACCTGGGGTGTGGATTTTGCATTGCTTGCCAAGGACGGAACCGTATTGGGGGCACCTTATGCCTACCGCGATCCACATACGGATGGAGCACCCGAAAAGTATTTTGAAATAGTATCCCGCGAAAAAGTATATCAGCTTACGGGGATTCAGGTCATGAATTTCAACAGCCTCTATCAGCTTTTTGCCTTGAAACAGGGCAAGAGTTCACTCCTGGAAGCAGCTTCCGATATGTTGTTTATGCCCGATGCCCTGGCTTACATGCTCACCGGGAATAAAGTGGTGGAATATACCATTGCCTCTACTTCCCAGCTATTAAATCCATTTACAAAAAAGTTTGAGTCATTATTACTTGAAAATGCAGGAGTTTCTCCTTCCATTTTGGGTGACATTGTCATGCCCGGACATCTGATAGGTCCCCTGACCGATGTGTTGGCTGAAGAGTTTGAACTTGGAAAAGTGCCGGTGGTGGCGGTAGCCGGACATGATACTGCATCGGCCGTAGCAGCAGTGCCGGCAGAGAATGAACGTTTTGCTTATTTGAGCTCCGGTACCTGGTCACTGATGGGGATTGAGGTAAAGGATGCCATTATCAATGAGGAGACTTTCGCCTTAAATTTCACGAATGAAGGAGGCATCGAAGGAACGACCCGCTTCCTCAAGAATATTACAGGCATGTGGTTACTTGAACAATGCCTGAAAGAATGGAAAAAAGAGGGTATAACCTACGCTTACGAAAAGCTGGTTCATATGGCGGAATCCGCCACTGAATTCCGGTCATTAATTGATCCTGACCATATCTCTTTTGCAAACCCTGCGAGCATGACAACTGCCATCAATGATTATTGCATGGCAACCGGCCAGGAGTCACCTTCGAATCATGCTGAATTTGTACGTTGCATTTTTGAAAGCCTTTCACTGAAATACAAGTTTATATTAGGAAAGCTAAGGTCCTTGGCTCCTTTCGCTATTGAAAAACTTCATGTGATCGGGGGTGGGTCTAAAAACCCATTACTGAACCAATGGACTGCCAATGCTATTGGAATCCCGGTTATAGCAGGTCCATCAGAAGCCACCGCTATCGGGAATATCATGATCCAGGCCAAAGCAGCCGGATGTGTTGATTCCTTGCTGGAGATGCGTCAGATCATTCGTGAATCGGTACCATTGGATGAATTTCAACCGCAAAATTCGGAATGTTGGTCGGCAGCTTATGATAAATTCCTGAAAATTACGAAGCTGAATTAGAGGTGGATATTTAAATTGTAAATAAGTAAATTGTAAATATAAAATGGCTTTAATAGTTATTCTGCCCAAGCAAGGGCAATCGGTTGAAAGTTGTATTATCACAGAAATTAAAAAGAAAAAGGGTGATTCGGTACAGAAAGGTGACGTATTGTTCACCTACGAAACAGACAAGGCAACTTTCGAAGAGGAATCTCCGGCGGATGGAGTCGTGCTGGAATGCTTTTACAATGAAGGTGACGAAGTGCCCGTATTACTCAATATGATGATTATTGGTCAACCCGGGGAAGATTACGCTGCTTTGCTGGGGGAAGAGGGAAAGGAGCAGGAGGTAAGAGGTAAGGAGCAAGAGGTAAGTAAGGCGGTGCAAGCTAATCAACCGATCAACCAATTAACCAATCAACTAATTAACCAATCAACCAATCAACATACTTTCATTTCACCACGAGCTAAGAACCTGGCTACAAAGGAAGCAGTTGATATAAACCTATTGAAAGGCTCGGGACCTACCGGTCGCATAATAGAAAAAGATATATTGTCAGCCTTGGAGAATCGTCCAAAGATGACATCACTTGCCAAACAAATTGCCGTTCAGGAGGGTGTACAACCACAAAGGACAGGAACTGGTTTAGCAGGTACTGCCAAATCCACCGATTTGCTCCCCGTACAGAATACCGTTTATGGTGTAGATTACGAGGATAAAAAGATATCGAATATGCGTAAGCTGATTGCCAAGGCCATGCATACTTCCCTTCAGAATTCAGCACAGTTAACCCACCATTTGGGTGCTGATGCACGCCGGATGATGGAACTTCGCAAGAAAGTGAAGAAAGCCATGGAAAGTGGAAAATTGTCTACTAATATCACGATAAACGATATGGTATGTTTTGCGGTCATCAAAGCATTGAAAAAATTCCCGAATGTAAATTCACATTTCCTGAATGATACCATGCGATTGTTCAATAAAGTCCATTTAGCATTGGCCGTGGATACCGAAAGGGGATTAATGGTTCCGGTGGTTCGCAATGCAGATGATCTTTCGATTATCGGTCTGGCTAATCAGTTCAAAGAGATCGCAAACGGTTGTCGAAAAGGAGGTATCGCACCTGAATTGCTGGCAGCAGAAGCCGGAACATTTACAGTCTCCAACCTGGGTAATTACGGAGTGGAAATGTTTACTCCGGTTATCAATTTACCTCAAACGGCTATTTTAGGGGTTAACACTATTATTCCAAGGCCAAAGGATTTAGGTGACGGTGTGTATGCATTTGTACCCTATATCGGTTTAAGTTTGACATACGACCACCGGGCGTTGGATGGGGGAGAAGCAACCCGATTCCTGAAACAAATAGCCATAGAGATAGAAACGCTGGAGATTGAGATATAGAGAACCCCTGACCCCTAAAGGGGAATAAGACAGGGATCTGAGAGGGCTGAAAGAAATTAGAATAATAAAATAAAAACATGTAATCCGGTTCCCCTTTAGGGGTTAGGGGTTCTTATAAATTTACAGAATGTTTGATTTAATCATAATAGGAGGTGGTCCTGCGGGATATGTGGCAGCTGAACGTGCCGGTCATAAAGGACTGAATGTTATTTTGTTCGAAAAGAAGAGCATGGGTGGCGTTTGCCTGAACGAAGGATGCATACCCACCAAAACGATGCTCTACAGTGCGAAAACATACGAAAATGCCCTGCACGGTGATAAATATGGCGTATACGGCGAGAATATCCGTTTTGATTATGGAAAAATTGTAGCCCGCAAGAATAAAATAGTCCGCAAGCTGGTGGCCGGCGTGGAAAGTAAAATGAAACAACATCATGTTACGGTGGTGAAAGGTGAAGCCACTATTCTGGGACGAAGCACAAAAGGAGTTGAAGTAAGCTGCAACAATGAAACCTATGTCGGACTAAATTTACTGATATGTACAGGTTCCGAAGCATTTGTTCCACCCATTCCGGGACTGTCAGAAGCCGGCGATATCATCCTGACCAACCGTGAAATTCTCGACTTGAAAGAACAACCCAAATCACTGGTGATTATCGGTGGCGGAGTTATCGGGATGGAGTTTGCCAGTTTGTACAATAGCCTGGAAACAAAGGTGACCGTCATTGAAATGCTTCCTGAAATTTTGGGAAACAACGATTTTGAGATATCTGCCATGCTTCGTGAAATTTACGGTAAGAAAGGAATTGAATTCCATCTGAATGCCAAAGTGGTAAAAGTAGAAGGCAATAAAGTCATATTTGAAAAAGAGGGCAAGACAGAAACTATCGAAGGTGAAAAAATACTCGTCAGTGTAGGTCGTCGACCCATAACCAAAGGGTTCGGGCTAGAAAATCTGAACGTCGAGTTGTTTAAGGGCGGTATCAAGACGGATGAAAAAATGCGTACCAACCTGCCGAATGTATTTGCGGCGGGAGATGTAACCGGATTCTCTTTGTTGGCTCATACTGCCAGCAGGGAAGGCGAAGTGGTGGTGAATAACCTCACAGGAAGAAGCGATATCATGCGGTATAATGCCATCCCCGGAGTCGTTTACACGAATCCTGAAGTGGCTGCGGTAGGTGAAACCGAAGAATCAGCCACAAAGAAAGGAATAGCTTATAAGGTGGCGAAACTACCTATGGCTTATGCCGGACGGTTTGTGGCAGAGAATGAAGGGGGAACCGGACTTTGCAAAGTGTTGATTGGCTCCACCTACAACGAAATAATTGGAGTGCATTTGCTGGGTAATCCGGCCAGTGAAATGATATACGGTGCCTGCATGGCCATTGAGCAGGAAATGACACTGACAGAAATGCAGGAAGTGGTATTTCCACATCCAACGGTAAGCGAAATTTTCAAAGAAACAATCTTTGCTTTTTAAAAAGGAACCCCTGGTCCCTAAACGGTAACCGGGATATGTTCGTTTACTACAGTTTAATCAATGAATAATAATTAATACTACTCCTCTTACTCCCCTTTAGGGGTGGGGGTCATCTTAAATAAAGAATTAATACTAACTACTCTGACTCCCTTTAGGGGTTGGGGATCATCTCTTAAATCATATACATAATGCCAAAATTACAGCACATTGATCCGGCAAATAAACGTAAACCGGGTTTTGTGGAATTCCTGCCAATTCCAGTCAATCAATATCAAAAAACCGTTAAAGACGAAAAAGGGAATTTCTCCAACGAAGAATTCAAAGCCATTTATCATGACATGGTGTTGATCCGCGAGTTTGAAACCATGATCAACCTGATCAAGACTGTGGGAGCCTATAACGGGACCTCTTATAATCACCCGGGTCCGGCTCACTTATCCATTGGTCAGGAATCAGCAGCTGTTGGTATGGCCTGGACACTAACCGTGGATGACTTCATTTTTGGAAGTCACCGAAGTCATGGAGAAATTCTGGCAAAGGGAATGAGTGCCATCCATCAATCGGACGATAAATACTTGTTGGATGTCATGGAAAGTTTTTTTGAAGGTGCTGTAGTGAATGTTGTAAAGAAAGACTTTAAGGGTACTACGAAAGATCTGGCCCGTCGGTTTTTAGTATATGGTACGTTGGCTGAGATATTTGCACGCGAAACCGGATTTAACCGCGGATTAGGCGGATCAATGCATGCATTCTTTACTCCTTTCGGTGTATATCCGAATAATGCTATCGTAGGTGGATCGGGAGATATTGCAGTTGGTGCAGCACTTTATAAAAAAGTAAACCGTCAGAAAGGTCTGGTAGTTGCCAATATTGGTGATGCCTCTATGGCGTGCGGTCCTGTATGGGAAGGAATAACCTTTGCAGCCATGGATCAGTTCAAGAAACTCTGGCAAGGTGATATGAAGGGCGGATTACCTGTGATTATAAATATCATGAATAATCAGTACGGTATGGGTGGTCAGACTTGTGGTGAAACCATGGGTTATGATGTCGCTGCACGTATTGGAGCCGGGGTAAATCCTGAACAAATGCATGCCGAACGGGTGGATGGATACAATCCGTTAGCCGTAATTGATGCCTACAAGCGCAAACGTAAAATTATAGAAGCAAAGAACGGTCCGGTGTTGTTGGACGTATTGACATACCGTTATAGCGGACACAGCCCTTCGGATGCTTCATCCTATCGCTCAAAAGAAGAAGTTGAAGCCTGGGAAAAACATGATTGTATCGGTTCTTATGGAAAACAACTGATGGATGCCGGTGAAGCAACTCAATCGGACCTGGATGGAATATGGATGGATGTGAAAGCATTGGTATATGACATGTTCCTGAAATCCATCGATGATGAAGTTTCGCCCCGCATGAGAAATGCCCAGATTATCGGCGACATGATGTTCTCAAATGGTTCGGTGGATTCACTATCGACTGCTACCCCGGATGTTCTGCTACCGTTAGCTGATAATTCACGGGTGAAGAAAATAGCTGCCAAGGAACGATTTGCATTTGATGCAGACGGGAAGCCATTCAGCAAAATGAAGCAATTTCAGCTCCGTGACGGCATCTTTGAAGCGATGATGGATCGATTCTACAAAGACGCATCGCTGGTTGCTTACGGCGAAGAAAACCGTGATTGGGGAGGAGCATTTGCCGTATATGGTGGCATGACTGAAGCCTTGCCTTATCACCGGTTGTTTAATTCGCCTATATCCGAAGCTTCCATTGTGGGAACTGCCATTGGGTATGCCATGTGTGGCGGACGGGTAGTTCCTGAAATCATGTATTGTGACTTCCTGGGACGTTGCGGTGACGAAGTATTCAATCAAATGCCTAAATGGCAGGCCATGAGTGGGAATGTGCTGAAAATGCCTATTACCCTGCGCGTTTCGGTAGGTTCCAAATACGGGGCGCAACATTCACAGGACTGGACCTCACTGGTAGCACAAATACCGGGTATCAAGGTTTGTTTCCCGGTGACTCCGTATGATGCAAAAGGATTGATGAATTCAGCGTTACAGGGAACAGACCCAGTGATCTATTTTGAAAGTCAACGTATCTACGAAATCGGAGAACAGTTCCACAAGGGTGGTGTTCCTGAAGGTTATTATGAAATTCCTTTCGGGGAACCCGATATTAAAAAAGAAGGAAAAGACATTACTTTCCTGACTGTAGGTCATACACTATATCCTGCGTTGCAGGCTGCTAAAGAACTGGAAGAGAAATATGGCATGTCGGCTGAAGTGATTGATGCCCGTTCGATGGTTCCGTTCAACTACGAACAAGTGGTTGAATCGGTAAAGAAAACAGGGAAAATAATCCTTGCCAGTGATGCCTGTACGCGTGGTTCATTCCTGAATGACATGGCGGCAAACATCAGCACGCTTTGTTTTGATTACCTGGATGCCCCAGTATGTGTGCTGGGATCACGCAACTGGATCACCCCGGCATTTGAACTCGAAGATTCATTCTTCCCACAAGTAAGCTGGTTCCTGGATATGATCAACGAACGCATTCAACCGCTGGCTGGTTATATTTCAGGGCAGAACTTTACGGATGCAGAGTTTATCAGAAGATCGAAATTAGGTGTCTAACAATTTTTAAAACAAGGTGTGGAGATTATTCTACGCCTTGTTTTTAAAAATAACTTTAGTAAGTCAAATGAAAATTATAAAAGTAAACGCCCACCTGCATACCCCTTATTCATTCAGTGCCTTCAAGGATGTAAATCAGGCACTCGACATGGCCGTTGCCGAAGGTGTAAAAGTGGTGGGAATAAATGATTTCTATACCACTGACGGTTATCAGGCATGGTCGACAGGTTGCAAAGAACGTGGTTTGTTTCCATTGTACAATATTGAGTTTATCAGCCTGAATGAAGCTGATCAAAAAGCAGGATTACGGGTGAATGACCCGGGGAATCCGGGACGCACCTACCTGAGTGGAAAAGGACTTTCGAATCCATTTGTATTGGCAGAACCATTTGCCACCCAATTAGCGGATGTCCGTGCCGAAGCAAACGCACAGGTTGAAGCCATGTGTGGTAAGGTAAATGAAATTCTGGAAGCTAACAATGCCGGTTTTATACTTGATTTTGATTGGATAAAAGAGGGCCTTACAAAAGGTTCAATACGCGAAAGGCACCTGGCCAAAGCACTGCGTCTGAAAGTATATGAGGCTTGTGGAAACGACGAAATTAAGATTCAGGAGCTATTTGCAAAATTATTCTCAGGAAAAGAACTTAAATCGTTGGTTTCGGATATTGCAGGTGTCGAAAATGAAATCCGTGGTAATCTGTTGAAAGCATGTGGTGGAGCATTCGTTCCGGAAGACCCTAAAGCATTTTTGCCCATGCAAACTGTTTGCGATATTATTATAGCAGCCGGCGGCATACCCACCTATCCATTCCTGGCAGATGATGCAAAAGGGGGATATACTGATTTCGAAAACGATCTGGAACGTGTAGCAAAACAGCTCACCGAACGTGGTTTTCATTCGGTAGAATTTATTACTACACGCAACAATGTAGAATTACTTGAAAAATATGCTTCCTATTTGCATGATCAGGGTTTTGTAGTTACCTTTGGAAGTGAACATAATACTCCTGCCATGGAACCGTTAGAGCTTTTTGCCAGAAACAATGTTTCTTTAACCGAAAAACTCTTGAAAATCAATTATGAAGGTGCTTGTGTTATTGCCACCCATCAATTTTTTGTTGCACAGGGATATGTTGGTTATGTGGACGAGCGAGGAATTGCTGACCGTTCAAAACGCGCTGCATTTATCAAATTGGGTGATCAGCTGATCAGCCAAATAAAAGGGTAAGAATTTATAGTAACTTGATCAAATGAAAAATCTACAAGATTTAATCGAAATATCACAGTTTTATGGTCGTGACAGTCGCTTTGTCATTGCTGGGGGTGGTAATACATCCTACAAAAATGCAGAGAAGATCTGGGTGAAAGCCAGTGGTTCATCGCTAGCTACTATTACCGAGGATGGATTTGCAGTGCTGGATAGAGGTAAACTAAATCTCATGTCATCCAAAACGTACAGCATCGATACTGCTGAACGTGAAGAGGAGGTGAAAAATGACCTTGCAGAAGCGACCCTCTCTAAAGGAAAACGTCCATCTGTGGAGACTTCGATGCACAATGCCATCGACTTCTCATTCGTTGTGCATTTACATCCGACAATAGTCAATGGATTGATGTGTGCACAAAATGCCGAAAGTGAATTGAAGAGATTGTTTGGATCGAATGCTTTGTATATTCCGTATACCGATCCGGGTTATGTGCTGTTCAAAAAAGTGGAAGAAGCCATTCAAGCCTCCCGTGCGGAAGACGGTGCAGAGCCTGCTGTGATCTGGTTGCAGAACCACGGTATATTTGTAGGTGCCAATAGCATTGAAGAGATCAAAGTGCTTTATGCAAAGATGTTTGAGACTCTTGAAAAAGCAATCAAATATCCCGTGCCAACTGAAGACCGGACAACGTGTTCTTGCACAGAACAAATACTCCCGGGTATTCGAATGATGCTTTCCAAAGAAGGTTTGAAAACATTGAAAGTCCGCAAGAATACACTGATTAAACACTTTTACGACAGCATTGAAAATCAGGCAAAGATTGCCAAACCTTTCAGTCCGGACGCTATCGTATACTGTAAGTCAAATTATATATTCCTCAACGAAGAACAACCTGAAATTGTCTTAGCTGAAGCTGAGAAAGCAATTTCTGCTTTTACATCCAAATACGGCTATCAACCCAAAATGTTTTTGTTGAAAGGTATCGGGATGGTGGCTGCCGGTGATAATGCCGGCCAATGCGACATTCTACTTGATGTATTCGAGGATGCCATGAAGATTGCTTATCTGTCTGAATCATTTGGTGGTGCACATCCTATGACACGGGAGCAAATCGACTTTATCGATAATTGGGAAGTAGAAAACTATCGTCGGAGTGTAGCAGCCGGAACAACGATTGGTCGTGCTGAAAATAAAAATATAATTGTCACCGGTGCTGCACAAGGATTTGGAGAAGGTATTGCCCGCTGTTTGATGGAAGAAGGAGCTAATATTGTGGTTGCTGATATGAACGAAGCTGTTGGGTTGGCTACCGTAGAACGCTTTAACAGCCTGGCAAAAAGTAATCGCGCCATTTTTGTGAAGACGAATGTCAGTGAAATAAAGAGCCTTGAAAACCTGATACATCAAACCATTTGTAACTTTGGTGCCATTGATAGTTTTATCAGCAACGCAGGTGTACTGCGTGCCGGTGGATTGGAAGACATGACTCCAGAGGACTTTGATTTCGTAACTAAAATAAACTATAATGCTTATTTTTATTGTACCAAAGTCGTAAGTCGTGTAATGAAGTTACAGACAAAGTATGCCCCGGAATATTATGCAGATATCATTCAGATTAATTCTAAGTCGGGCCTTCGGGGAAGTAAAGCTAACTTTGCGTATGCCGGAGGCAAATTCGGAGGAATAGGCCTTACTCAATCTTTTGCATTGGAACTGGCACCATTCCGTATCAAAGTAAACTCCATTTGTCCGGGTAATTTCTATGATGGCCCGCTATGGAGTGATCCTGTGAACGGACTATTTGTTCAATATCTGAATGCTGGAAAAGTTCCCGGTGCTAAAACAGTGGATGATGTAAAAGATTTTTACCTGGCACAGGTCCCTATGAGAAAAGGGTGTTCTCCCGAGGATGTAACTAAGGGAGCGTTATACCTTATGGAACAATGTGGTGAAACAGGACAGGCATTACCCATTACCGGCGGGCAGGTGATGCTTAATTGACCCCTAACCCCTAAAGGGGAATTGGAAAGTCATTAATAATAAGAGAATTAAATACTATTTAAAAAACCATCTAATAAGTTCTTAGAATCTAAACTAACTTAGTTCCCCTTTAGGGGTTGGGGTCAATTTATATATATGAAAACAAAAGCAGTACGTCTCTATGGTAAAAAAGACCTTCGGTTGGAAGAGTTTGAATTACCTCAAATTAAAGACAATGAAATATTAGCTAAAGTTGTTTCAGATTCCTTGTGCATGTCATCGTATAAAGCGGCAAGCCAGGGGACCGATCATAAGCGGATTCCAAATGATGTGGAAGAAAACCCAATCATTATTGGCCACGAATTTGCAGGAGAATTAATTGAAGTCGGTGCTAAATGGACCCATAAGTTTAAAGCAGGAGATAAATTTTCCATTCAACCGGCATTGAATTATGAAGGTGGTCCGGTAGGAGTATTGAGTGCCCCTGGGTACAGCTATCACCATATTGGAGGGGATGCCACCTATGTGATTATTCCCAATGAAGTGATGGAACGTGACTGCCTGCTGGCCTATCAGGGTGAAGGATTTTATCCGGCATCTCTGGCAGAACCTCTTTCTTGTGTGATTGGGGCCATGCATGCCAATTATCACATTACTCCGGGAAGTTATATCCACAAAATGGATATTGTGGAGGATGGGAAAATGGCAATTCTGGCAGGAGTAGGCCCTATGGGATTAGCAGCCATCAATTATGTATTACGACGTGAGGATCGTCACCCATCACTGTGCGTGGTGACAGACGTTGATCAAACCCGTCTTGACCGTGCAGCAACGTTGTATACGGTAGAATTTGCAGCTTCAAAGGGCATAGACCTTCGATATATCAATACATCCACCATGCAGAACCCGGTGGCGGAACTAAAAGAAATGACAGGTGGTAACGGATACGACGATGTATTTGTTTTCGCACCGGTAAAACAGGTTGTTGAACAGGCTGATGCCATATTGGCTTTCGATGGTTGCCTGAACTTCTTTGCCGGTCCAGGTGACCCGAATTTCAGTGCCTCATTTAATTTCTATAACGTACATTACGGTTATACACATGTGGCAGGAACCAGCGGTGGGAATAATGACGATATGGTGGAAGCCCTTGATTTGATGAGTAAGGGACTCGACCCTGCCGGCTTGATAACCCATATTGGAGGGTTGAACTCCGTGATTAAAGCAACAAATCACCTGCCTGAAATACCGGGAGGTAAGAAACTCATTTATACACATGTCGAAATGCCATTGACACCCATTGCAGACTTTGCTAAATTAGGAGAATTAAATCCTGTTTACAAACAACTGTCAATGATTTGTGACCGGAATAAAGGTCTCTGGAGCGTGGAAGCGGAGGCTTTTCTACTTGAGAATGGTGATAAGTTGATTTAGTTGATTTAGTTGATTAGTTGATTAAGTTGATTGGTTAATAGGTTGCGCTGCCCCAAGCCCCTGAAGGGGATGTTAAGAGTGGGGTATGCTGAGATTCATGGTTTTTGTACATTAAGTTGACTGGTAAATTGAGTTGAAGCAGTTGGTGAAATAGGTAACACAGAACACGGAACACGAAACACGTAACACTGAACGCGGAACTCGGAACGCTGAACTGTTCAAACTCTCAAACCTCTTAAAATAAGTATTAGACAATTTTTTAAATATAAAAAGATGAAACAGTTAGATGTTAATTTAATGCATCCAGTGGAACAGATCAATGTGATCATTGGAAGGATTTATCGGAGTGGAATGACTACCACCTCAGGTGGCAATATCTCTATCAGGGATGATAACGGGGATATCTGGATTACACCTTCGGGCGTAGACAAAGGTTCGTTGACCATCAAAGATATTATCTGTATGAAAAAAGATGGTACGATTACAGGTCCTCATAAACCATCTTCCGAATATCCTTTTCACAAGGCAATTTATGAAGCACGTCCGGAGCTGAATGCGATTATTCACGCTCACCCGCCTGCATTGGTGGCTTTCAGCATTGCCCGTCAGGTGCCGAATACAAACATTATTCCTCAGGCCCGTTTCATTTGTGGCGAGATTGGATATGCCCCTTATGGCTGCCCGGGTAGTGAAGAATTGGGCAAGAAGATAGCCCATGAATTCAAAAATAACAAGTATAAAGCGGTGATCATGGAAAATCACGGAGTTGTATTGGGTGGCACGGATATGATGGATGCTTATCAACGTTTTGAAACACTTGAATTCTGCTGCCGTACGATTGTGAATGCCGGCAAGTTGGGTCAAGTAAACTCTTTGACCGACAAACAAATCAGTACCTATCAGACTCTTTTTCCTAAGAATATCACACATTTCATGGATGTAACCTATCCATCCGATGAACGTGCTTTGCGTACCGACATGGTGAAGATCATCCGCCGTGCCTGCGACCAGGGACTAATGATTTCTACTTATGGTACTGTCTCTGTACGTTGGCGTGAAAATGACTTCCTGATCACCCCACGTGACGTGGCCCGTTGGGATATTACTTCCAGTGATATCGTTCAGATTAAAAACGGTATGGCTGAAGCAGGTAAAGTGCCCAGTCGTTCCGCTGCCTTACACCATCGCATTTACCAGTTGAACCCACATATCAATTCCATTATCTCCACGCAATCCACAAACCTGATGGCACATGCAGTCAGCGGGACAAAGTTTGATGTCCGTACCATCCCTGAAAGCTGGATATTCCTGCAGGATGTTCCGAGTGTTCCGTTTGGAATTGTGCACGACAGTATCGATAATATGGCGAAAATGTTCAATGATAACCGGGTTATCCTGGTCGAAAACGACTGCGTTTTTGTAACAGGCGATAAACTCCTGAATACATTCGATTACCTGGAAGTGGCTGAATTCAGTGCCAATTCACTGGTGATGGCTTCCTCTATCGGACCCCTTCAACCTATGGGTGATAAGGAGATTGACGAGTTAAGGGTGGCTTTTAATGTGAAATAAGGGTATTATGAATCAACTGATATGATTCGTATTATCAATAAATAAAATATAAATGCGTTCGGCCGACATGTTCAGTCGAACGCATTTTTTTATTTTTACAACTTATAAGAACTTAATAGTATGATCATAATTCAATCAAATTCGAATTCAACCGGTTTGAATCTTTCAATAGAAGATTATTTGTTTACGCAAAGAAAAGAGGAATTTCTTTTTTTGTATGTAAATGAACCTTCTGTTGTGATGGGTCATAATCAGCGATTGTTGTCGGAGGTAAATTCTCAATTCTGTGCAGAAAACAATATCCCGGTATACAGAAGAATGTCCGGTGGAGGAACCGTATTTCATGATTTAGGTAATCTGAATTATTGCTTTATTTCAAACCGGATAGAAGGGGACTCGCCATTGAATGATCATTTTTTACAGGTAATTGTAGATGTTTTAAAAGATCTTCATATTGAGGCTCATATTGGCAAACGGAAAGATCTTTGGTTACCCGGTGGATATAAAATATCAGGAACTGCCTCACATATCACTAAAAAGCGGGAACTACACCATGGTACACTTCTTTACGACACTAATCTGGATAAACTTGAAAAAAGTCTATCATCTCAAGCTGAAAAATCAGAAATAAGTAAGGTCGCATCAGTACACAGTCCTGTAAAAAATATCAGGGCCTATTTGGTAGATCAGAAATATATGGATCAGGAGGCTTGTGTATTTTTTAGATTAGTGACGGATAAGCTGCTTCATTTGTATTCTTTAGGATCGGTTGCCGGGTTAAGTGATGAGGAAATGTCACTGATAAAACCGCTTGAACCAATTTTCAAATGAATGGTGTACTATCAGGTGTTTAAGTTTTTTATTGCATTATTCCTGTATTCCACAGGCGTTAGTCCTGTTCTTTTTTTGAAGAATATCGGGAAGTAATCAGGATTTTCAAAATTCAAACTATACGAAATTTCTTTTACAGGTTGACTGGTCGTAGACAGCAGTAATTTAGCTTCATTCAATTTTAATTCTATCATATACCTGGACGGTGAATTCCCCGTGAATTCTTTGAAGGCTCTTCGAAAACCCGAATAACTAATATTCAGGTATTTTGCAATGTCCTCCGCAGTCAGGTTTTTATATACCGATTCCCGCATAAAAACCTTGGCCTTATTTATTTTATTGATGAGTTCCTCATCCTCAAAATCGCGTGTCTTATCACGGTAGTACATTAAACCCAAAATGTGCATGACGATCCCTGAAAGTGCCTGCTGAAAGCCGGCACGTTCTTCATTGGCTATCTCTATGGCTTTGAGGTATAAATCGATGATTCGCTCATTTAGTCCGATATTAAAAACGGGAGCTCTGTTAAGGAAGAACCCTTCATCAACGATATTTTGAATGATATTTCCTTTGAAACCAATCCAGTATTCATTCCAACCCGAATTTTCAAATGGCTTATAAGTATGCCACACCCCTGGCATCAGGAAGAACATCTTCCCCTCGGTGATAAAACAGGATTGTTTTGAATTTCCAAAAGTAAACAGCCCATTTCCATCAGTAATATAAAGAAGTTGGTATTCGTTCAGGACCCGGCCCTTATCTACGTTGAAATAATATCCCAGTGGATGGTTTTTTGGAGGATATAATTCGTTCTCGCCAATTTTTTGATGACCTACGGTAGTAACAGTTAATCCCCATAGTTCATCTTCTTCTGAAGTGATCGGGTAATTGATATTTATATTTAACTCCTTTTTATTCATGTCAAAACACTATAGAATGTAATCTTTAAAATTCTAATGTTTGCAAATATAGAAAATAATTACAGTTATTAATTCGATTACCAAAAAATGGACATACATTTTCATGTATATCCATTTCTAAGGTTGTCAAATTTAAATATTATAACAGATTTGGCAATATCAATGAAGAAATCAAAATGAGCATTCCAAGGGCCAAAACCAGTATAGTTCTTGATCCTGCTCCTTTCCATTCATTGAGTACAATTCCCCAAACATTACTAAACGTCACATTCAATGACATCAGAATGCTCCAGGAAAAGGCCATCATGATGCTACCTTCAGTGAAATAACTTTTACCTAACGCTAATCCGAAAAACTGAGAATACCAAAGGATACCTGCCAGGGCACAAAACAAGACATTGTTAATGAAAACCCCGGATGGAACTCCGAAATAATCCTTTCCCGTTTTGTTTTTGTAATTCTGGTACAAGCAATAGATGGCATTGGTAATGAATCCACCC
Source organism: uncultured Bacteroidales bacterium (assembly GCA_903927945.1). Lineage (GTDB taxonomy): Bacteria > Bacteroidota > Bacteroidia > Bacteroidales > Paludibacteraceae > Paludibacter. Next base: position 30,287 of record CAIYOZ010000088.1, read on the forward strand.
GATGTAATCATTAGAATCGCGGGTAATCCTGCATAAAGTGCTTTAGCCCCCAACTTGATGGCCGCCACTTTAATGGGTTCGGCAGCTTCAAGTCCAAGACTGAAACAAGCGCTCATGACTCCGGCCAATAAAGCAACCAGCAATCCTTTCCCTAAGGCAAAATCCTTTACGGCAGCTTTCTTTTGTTCATCGGTCATGTTTTTCGACCGTAAGCTTCCGGCATATCCAATGACGGCAATGCCTGCAATGGCAATGCTGACACCCACCAATAATACCAGTCCTTTCCCTGAAAACAGATCAGTTCCAAGCATCATGGCCGGAATTAATGTTCCAAAGGCTGAACAGGTGCCTAAGGCAATGGATTGTCCCAATGCCACACCCAGGTATCGCATGCTTAACCCGAAAGTAAGTCCGCCGATTCCCCAGAGTGCACCGTAAAACATGGCCCCATAGGCTGCACCATCGCCCGAAGATAAAACTTCAAGTAATGAATGTCCTGCAGGTACAGCCAATAACGCACCCAAAAAAGGGAATACCAGCCAGGCAAAGATACCTTGCACCAACCAAAAGCTTTCCCATGCCCAGGTTTTTACTTTCTTTATAGGCACATAGGAACTCGATTGTCCCATACTGCCCAACGCTATAATAAATAATCCAATGAGTGTATTCATGATGTGATTTACAATTGCCAATTCTTAAACCGGCATTTGGTTGTGAATATTAGATGTTTAAAGTTAGCTATTTTTATTAGGCACGTTTGGAAGTTACGTCCTTTTCGTACTGTTGAATATCCGTTATATAAGCTTCAGCAGCCACAACACCTTTGTTCAGGCAGTAATAATCGTATACTGCAGCCCAGGGCAATGATTTTGCTTCTTCAAGCAATGCCAGACGTTCGAAATTCTGACTGTTAGCTTCAAACGCCCTTAATTGGGCAATTGGTTCCAACAATGCCTGAAGAAAAGCTTTCTGTGTGGCACGAACTCCAATCACATAGGCACCGATACGGTTGATCGAAGCATCGAAATAATCAAGGCCAACATGTACCCGATCAAGTGCTTTGTTACGGATGATCTCTTGTGCAATGGCTTGTAGTTCTTCGTTTAATATCACCACATGGTCACTGTCCCAACGGACACCACGGCTGACGTGAAGCATGATTTCAGTTGCAAAAAGCAATAAAGATGATATTTTATCAGAGATTACTTCTGTAGGATGAAAGTGACCTGAATCAAGCGTAATCATTTTCTTGTTGGCAATGCCATAGCCCATGTAAAATTCATGTGAACCTACTACGAAGCTTTCACTGCCGATACCGAACAATTTACATTCGATACTGTCAAGCATATACTCATCGTTGGTTTTGTATTCAAATATTTTATCCAGGGAATCTTTCAGGTTTTGACGGTAAAGAGAACGATCAATCGTCAAATCTTTTGACCCGTCCGGAATCCAAATGTTATGGATACATTTTGAACCCAGTTGACGGCCCATTTCTTCTGCAATCTTGCGACAACGGATCACATGGTCGATCCAGAATTCACGGATTTCAGCGTCCCGATGAGATAAAGTAAATCCATCTGCAGATTTTTCATGAGAGAAGCAAGTGCAATTGAAATCGAGTTTATACCCTTTTTCCTTGGCCCAATCTATCCAGCTCTGGAAATGTTTAGGTTCAATTTGATTCCGGTCAACCGATTCTCCTCCAAAATCACCGTAGAACGCATGGATATTTACCCTGTGTTCACCCGGGATCAGTGACATTGCTTTATCAATATCCGAACGCACTTCAGCAATTGTTCTGGCTTTTCCTGGATAATTGCCTGTTGCCTGAATACCTCCGGTGAGTTCTCCATCTCCGTTTTCAAATCCGGAAACGTCATCTGCCTGCCAGCAGTGAAGTGAAATTGATAATTTATCTAAATCAGTTAATGCTTTTTCAACATCTATTCCTAATTCAGTGTAGCGTGTTTTTGCATACTCAAATGCTTGATTGATTTGTTGTTCTTTCATGATTTGTAAGTTAGTGGTATTTTTTTACAAAGTTATTTATTCAACATTCAATCAAACAGTTGATTTTGATAATATAGCATTAAATTTTGACAAAGAATATCCGGTTTGATTTTAGTTTAAAAGAAAAAAGTGATTGAGAACTCACTCAATCACTTTTTTTATAATCAGTTACCAGAAGTACCAGTAGAAGGTAGCGCAAATAGCTACTACACCCAGTGAGGCAATCACATCCCACTTATTCCAGCTCTTGAAGATGAGTTTCTTGTAGTCACCGGTGAACGTGATGAAATCTATCTGTTGAGCCGTTGGCTTTGGAGTGAAAAGTGATACTACGACCATCATCAACATGATAAAGACTAGCAACCATATCTCAAAGATCAGCCAGTTCGTATGCCAGAACCAATGTGTGGTTTCCCAGAACGGGCCTGTCATGACGTCTTTCCCTGTATTGGTAAAGATATTGGTCAGCAAGCGGGACATTCCAATCAGAAAGCCTATTATTAAGCCGGCTTCACCAGCCTTGGGTGTAATTCTTTTTGAAAATATACCCATGACGAATACAGCCACCATGGCCGGTGCAAGCAACGATTGAATCCCTTGCAGATAAGAGTAGAGGCTGCCAAGGCTCATCATGACCGGTATCCATACAATGCCAAGCACTACCACCACCACCGTGGCAATACGACCGACCAAAACATATCTGGCCTCGCTCTTGCCTTTGAACATCGGTTTGTAGAAGTCTTCTGTAAACAACGTAGCACAGGAATTGAAGAATGCCGCCAACGATGCTACTAAAGCGGATATAAAGCCTATGGTAACAATCCCTTTCACACCGGCGGGCAATACAAACTTCACCATGGATCCAAAGGCGGTATCAGGGTTGGTTAATGTAAAGCCACTGTTCGGACGTGCTGCCAGGGCAGCGGCTATCATACCGGGTATCAGGAACATAAACACTGGTAAAATTTTGAAATAACCGGCAGCGATAGTACCTCTGCGCGCACGTTTCATCACCACATCATTAGACTCACCTTTTGTTTGTCCGAGGACACGTTGAACGATATGTTGGTCGGTAGCCCAATACCAAAAGCCGATAATGGAAGCTCCGATAAATACCCAGAAGCCTGGATAGTCGTCATATAGTGGGTCACCCGTATCTAAGTGGAACATATGGTTTGTTCCGTACGCATGCCCGTCTGCTCCAATACTCAGTGTTTTGGAATAATCGATCATGGCAGTCCAGCCGTGAGCGATACTGCCATCTCCAAGCGCTGACAATCCTAAGAAAAGTACCAGGAATGAACCAATGATCAGTATAGGCGTTTGAATGGCCGACAATGTCATGACACCCTTCATGCCACCAAAAATAGTAAAGATACCCGTGATAACGATCAAACCGATAGCTCCGTACCAGAAAGGCAAGCCAATAAGGCTCTCCATAAAGATACCTCCCGTAAACGCTGTGACGCTCACTTTGGTCAATACGTAAGCTATCAGCGTAATGATTGACAACCATGACCCTGTGCGTGGTGTGTATCGATTTTTGAGAAAGTCAGGCATAGTGATGATTTTCCCCAACTTTGTGTTCATAAGTTGGTAGAATGGTACAAAGAGCCAGCCCAGGATGAGAATCATCCAACCTTGCATCTCCCAGTGTGCCATACCTACCCCTGCCTTGGCACCGGTTCCGGCAAGCCCTACAAGGTGTTCCGAACCAATGTTTGCAGCAAAGATAGCCGCACCAATGATATACCATGGTTCGCCTTTACCAAACAGGTAGTCTTCACTGTTGGGACCCTGTTGCAAACGTTTATCCTTTTGTACCGCACGCCATACAGCCCATGTTACAGCACATATTCCAACTGCCAGAATCACCCAGTCAAGCCAAATAAATTCATGTGAACTCCAATTCATATTTCTGATTTTATTGATTTTTGATTAATACTCTTTTCGTTTTTCAATGCCAAACTTGTAAATACAGGTGCTTTTATAGACTTTCCCGGGCTCCAGAATCGTTGATGGCCATTGTGGCTTATTCGGACTATCCGGATAATGCTGGGTTTCCAGGCAAATTGCAGCACGTTGGTTATAAACAATACCTCTTTTGCCTTTCACTTTCCCGTCAAGGAAATTACCGGTATAAACCTGTATGCCGGGTTCATTCGTATAAACTTCCATAGTGATTCCACTAATTGGTGAAGTTACCTTGGCAGCCACTTTGTTTGCATCTCCTGCAGTATTCAGCACCCAGTTATGATCATACCCATTACCGTTTTTCAACTGCACATAATCGTATTTAGTGATGTCTTTTCCAATTTCCTTAGCAGTGGTAAAATCCATGGGGGTTCCCTTCACGGTGACAATCTCGCCCGTTGTCATAAACGTACTGTCAACCGGAGTGAAATTATCTGCATTGATATATAGCAGGTTGTCTGTGATCAGTTTAGTTGCGTCTCCCGAAAGATTAAAATAGGAGTGGTTACACATATTAATCACAGTCTTTTTGTCGGTAGTAGCTTCAAAGTTTATTTTGATTGCATTATCGGTTGTGAGAACGAAGGTCACTTTTGCAGTTACATTTCCAGGAAAGTTTTGATCGCCATCCGGCGAGTGACGGGTCAACTCAATAGTGGTGTCATTCACCTGGTTTACTCTCTGATAAACCTGGTATTGCCACCCTTTTGGACCACCGTGTAAGCAATGCCCGAAATTGTTTTGAGGCAATTGAATAGTTTTGCCATCAATGGTCAGGAGCCCTTTGTTGATACGGTTTGCATATCGGCCGATAGAAGCCCCGAAATCGCTGGGGATATTCACATAATCAGCTAAACTGTCAAATCCCAATACCACATCCTGCATTTTACCCGCTTTATCGGGTACCATGATTGAAACAATACGTCCACCGAAATTAGTGATGCACACCTCCATGCCTTTCGCATTTTTGAGTACATACAAACCGGTTGAATCGCCATTTATTACTTTCGAAAAATTGGCTTTTACCAAACCCGAAAGTGTCTTTTCGCTTTTCTCTTTACAGCTAAACATAAGTATTGGAATCAATGCTAAATAAATGAGTTTTTTCATTGTATTATTTTAAAATAGTGTTTATGAAAAAAGTTCTTTCTCGGTGAATTGGCCTAATTTGATATAATTTTTGTAGAGTTCCTTGTATAAAGCCACATTTTGTTTGTTCGGGAAGTATTCCATGGCAAAGCCCATGCCCATAGCTTTCTGGGCATCTTCCACTTTTTCGTACACACCGGCTACAACCGCTGCAAACATTGAAGTTCCAAAAGCACAAGCCTGTTCTGATTTAGCCACTTTAATAGGCATGTTCAGTACGTCGGCCAATGTCTGCATGACAAAAGGTGATTTCAAGGCAATACCACCAATCCCGATGATTTCGTTGATTACCACGCCGTTTTCAATAAAGCGGTCGACAATAGCTTTGGAGCCGTAAGCAGTTGCTTCCACCAGGGCACGGAAAATAAGAGGAGCAGAACTGCCAAGGTTTAAACCGGTGATGGATCCCTTTACCAACTGATTCGCATCCGGTGTACGGCGACCGTTAATCCAATCCGTGGCTAATACAGTTGATTCTGAAACAGGAACTTTTGCCGCTTCAATGGATAACGCCGGAATGATTTGATCCATTGTCTCGTCAATCAGTTTTTGTTTGGTTGCTTCGTCCACTAACGTTGTTTTCGAAAGAATATTTACGACCGGCCAGGCCACTACGTTTTTAAACCATGCATAGACATCTCCAAAAGCCGATTGTCCTGCTTCCAGGCCAACCATGCCCGGTATCACTGAACCGTCCACCTGTCCGCAAATACCCGGTATTAGTTTATCACCCATTTCTTCATAGCTTGCCACCATGATATCGCAGGTAGAGGTTCCTATCACACGCACAAGGGCTCCCGGAGTAACCTCAGCACCTACGGCGCCCGTATGACAGTCAAAGGCACCTACGGCCACGGCTACGTTTGTAGACAATCCTAAAAGAGCTGCCCATTCGGGAGTTAGTGTCCCCACTTTCTTATCACTAGGGAAAGTTTCTGTATACAGACGTTCACGATAACCTGCCAGGAGTGGATCAAGTGCAGTCAAAAATTCCTCGGAAGGTAGTCCACCCCATTTTTCCAGCCACATGGCTTTGTGCCCTGAAGCACACCGACTGCGACAAATGATGGCAGGATTGGTAGTGCCGGTGATTAATCCGGGTAGCCAATCGCAATGTTCAACGATAGAATAGGCCGCATTTCGTACTTTTTCATCAGCGCGGAGAACATGTAAAGCCTTCGCCCAGAACCATTCCGAAGAATAGATTCCACCTTCATAGGAAGTGTAATCAATGTCCCATTTAGCAGCCAGGTCATTGATTTCCTGAGCTTCTTTGATGCCGGTGTGGTCTTTCCACAACACGAACATAGCGTTCGGATTTTCAGCAAACTCAGGGAGTAAGGATAGCGGTGTCCCGTTTTTATCCGTAAACACAGGCGTACTTCCGGTAGTGTCAAATGCAATGCCTACAACTTTTTCAGCAGTTCCGGCAGGACATTTCGACAATGCGTTTTTTACAGTGTGTTCCAATCCTTCTACATAATCAAGCGGGTGTTGACGGTATTGATTGGCGGTAGGGTCACAGTACATTTCTTTCGCCCAACGCGAATAATATTTTACAGACGAAGCCATTTCCTGTCCTGTGAGGGCATCTACCACCACCGCACGGCACGAATCGCTTCCATAATCCAGACCTATAACGTATTTGCTCATTTTTTTAATGTCTAAAGTCTAAAGTCACAAGTCCAAAGTCGTTTGACTTTAGACCTTAGACCTTAGACCGGTTGTTTTTATCTTAAAGCCTTGTTAAGCATATAATAAACTTCATTATTGCGGATATCTTGTTTGAAATTGCGGATATTAGTGTCTTTGTCAATAATCAACATTTCAATATCAGCGATTTCAGCATAATCTTCCATCATTTCAGTCGTCAAAGAGAATGAAAAGCTGGAATGGTGTGTCCCACCGGCTGTAATCCACGCACCTGCACCTACTTCAAGGCTTGGTTGTGGAATCCACAATGCACAGGCAACAGGCAATTTAGGCAATGCCTTTGGTTCTATCACCTTCACTTCGTTGACAATCATGCGGAAACGGTTTCCCATATCCACAATGGTGGCAGCAATACCTTCTCCTTCATGAGCCTGGAACACTAATCGGGCACATACACCTGCATCACCAATTCCAAGGAAATGAACTTCGATACGTGGTTTTCCTCCGGCAATTTCAGGATTGATTTCCAGCATGTGCGATTGCAGGATAGAACTCTTTGCTCCATTGAAATTCAGAACATAATCTTCCAGGAATGAACAACCTCCGGGAAGTCCCTGAGCCATCACCCACATGGTGCGTGTCATGGCAGCCGTCTTCCAATCACCTTCGGCACCGAAACCGTAACCTTCTGCCATCAAACGTTGGGAGGCGAATCCCATCAATTGTTTCATGCCTTCCAGTTCATTAAAGCTGGTTGTAAAAGCTGTGGCACCTTTATCTTCCAGGAACCGGCGTAATCCGATTTCCTGAGCTGCAGCCTCACGAACCGATTGATGTTTTTCTGCTCCTTTTTTACAATCAGCAGCAAAATCGTAAATGCGTTCATATTCTGATACCAGGGTGTCGATTTCAGCTTCCGTAACGGCTTCTACAAACGGTACAAGATTTGCAATCGGAGCGTTGTCCACGTGGTAACCCAAACGGATCTCAGCTTCCACTTTGTCACCATCGGTAACGGCCACATTATTCATATTATCACCAAAACGGATGATCAGCATGTTTTGTGAATCTGCCCAACCGGCACAAACCCGCATCCAGTTAGCGATCTTTGATTGCGTGTTTTCATCTTTCCAATAACCCACAACTACTTTGCGTGGTTTACGAAGGCGGCTGGTAATGAAACCAAATTCACGATCCCCGTGAGCCGATTGGTTCAGGTTCATGAAGTCCATATCAATTTCTGACCATGGAATTTGTTCGTTATATTGTGTATGGAGGTGTAACAATGGTTTTTTGTAATCCATTAATCCATGAATCCACATTTTAGCAGGTGAGAATGTGTGCATCCAGGTGATCACCCCCACACATTTTGTATCCCCGTTGGCAGCACGGAAAATGGCTGAAACCTCTTCTGAAGAATTTGCAGTACCTTTATAAACCACGTTTACAGGTAATTTGCCGGAATCATTCAATCCTTTTACCATTTCAGTAGAATGTGCATCGACATGTACTACTGCATCACCACCGTACAACAGCTGCGCTCCTGTAACGAACCATACTTCTAAATCTTTGTATTCCATAATATTGTTTGTTTATTTTTTTTGTTTATAATTTGTTGTAATTATTTGCAATTATTTTTTATCCTGTTTTATTTCTTGAGGAATACGAACTAAAATGTAATCCTCAACCCAATCAACTCAATCAACTCAATCAACCAATTAACTAATTAACTCAATCAACCAATTAACCAATTAACCAATCACTGTCCATAATACGCTCCCGGCCCATGTTTCCTGAAAAAGTGTTTCTTTATCAAATGCTTGTTCATGGTCAGGTCGGGATTCACTCCGTAGGCAATGTAGCTCATTTTAGCCACTTGCTCCATCACCACGGCATTATGAACAGCATCATGGGCATCTTTCCCCCAGGCAAACGGACCATGGTTTTTTACCAATACTCCGGGGATAAAATCAGGATTCAACCCTTTGAAATTATCAACGATTACATTTCCTGTCTCCAATTCATAATCACCTTCCACTTCTTGTTGCGTCATATCGCGGGTACACGGAATGGCATCACTAAAATAATCGGAATGGGTAGTACCAATATTTGGAATGCTCAACCCGGCCTGTGCCCACGAAGTAGCATAGGTAGAATGGGTATGGACAATACCCCCAATGTTTGGGAACGATTTATATAACACCAGATGTGTATCCGTATCGGAGGATGGTTTATAGTTGCCTTCCACAATATTCCCTTGCAGATCAATGACCACCATGTCTTCAGGCTTCATATCGTCGTATGACACTCCCGATGGCTTAATTACCACCAATCCGGTAGCCCTGTCGATAGCACTGACGTTACCCCAGGTGAATATTACCAATCCATGCTTCACTAAATCCAGATTCGCATCGAATACTTCTTTTTTTAATGTCTCTAACATCTCTATATTTACAATTTAATCATTTACTATTTACCATTTGTTTACCTCTGATTTCTGCCTCTTACTCCCCTTTAGGGGTTGGGGGTCATATTATAATGAAAAATGTAATCCCTGTTCTATCAACTGATCGTATTTTTCTTTGTTGTAATTATAATAGAATGCTCCTCTTTTGGAAGAACTCTTATCCTTTTCTTCCAGTTTTTCCAGTATATCCATGGTAAGCAATTTCTTTCTGAAGTTACGTTTGTCGATGGTCTCCTGATAGATGGATTCGTATAAACTCTGTAACGTGGGCAGTGTAAAAAGGTCGCCCAGTAAATTAAACCCTATCGGCCTCACAGCAGCCCGTTGTTGAAGTAACTTGATGGTATCCCTCACCATTTTGTTGTGATCGAAAACAAGTTCAGGTAGCAGCGTGATCTTTACCCAATGGGCATCATGTTTTTCTGCCAGCGAAGTATCAAATTTTTCTATATCCACCAAAGCATAATACGCCACTGATATTACCCGTTCCACATCCCGGTCTATATCTCCGTAAGCACCCACTTGTTCCAGGTAGATATCCTCAATGCCCGTAAATTCACCAACTACCCGTTTAGCCGCTTCAGGAATGTTCTCCTGGGCATTGACAAACCCTCCCATTAAGGACCACCCCCCCCTGAAAGGTTCGATGGGTCGCCGGGATATAAGGATCTGCAGATCATTATCGCGAAAACCAATAATGATACAATCAACAGCAACTAGAAAGGTATCTTTGTTTTGGTAAAATGCAGCAGTCATTCGAAGGATGGTCTAAGTTGAAATTCAGGTTGTAAATGTAAAATGTTTATATACAGATTGTTATATATTTTAATTGCATATAATTGCTCTGTCGGTAAAACAAGTGTAAAGAAAACACTTGTTTTTGATATACTGTATATTTAATTCTATGTTGTACAACATGATTTTGGTTTGTTAGGTGATTAGTTGATTAAGTTGATTAAGTTAATTGGTTAATTGGGTGATTGGTTAATTAAGTTGATTGGTGTATTAAGTGATTGGTTTGGTTGACTGCTTAATCGTTAAATGTTATATATCATAAGTTCGTTTACATTTCTAAGTTACTTAGCTGTATCAGATGATCGTTTACAAAACTAGGTAATCAATCATCACAATCCACAGTGGATTGGCCTTTCTAAGGCGGC
>CAIYOZ010000089.1 GCA_903927945.1 uncultured Bacteroidales bacterium
AGTCGGTAGTTTATAGTTGGAAGTTTATAGTTTATAGTACCCCGAGTTTTATGATTTAAAAACCTTATCTTTAGAATATTAAACCTTCATAAAAAACAACGAACCACAAACCTTAACCTTATTACCTTATTCAAAATAGTATCCGATCTCAACAGGAAATAAAAAATTAATATATTTCATTTTACATCGCTGTTTATGGCAAGAGTGGAAATGAAAATAAGAAAGAATTAAACAGAATTAATAGATAACAATACAATATGGAATTTGAATCGATTTTATTACCGGGGGTTGATGCCAGGCGTCCACTCATTATAGCCGGTCCGTGCAGTGCGGAAACAGAAGAGCAGGTGATGAATACTGCCCGTGGTTTGGCGGCTCATGGAGTTAAGATTTTCCGTGCCGGGATATGGAAACCCCGTACAAAACCAGGTGGCTTTGAAGGAGTAGGCGTGGAGGGATTACCCTGGCTTACCCGTGTAAAGAATGAACTGGGAATGTATACCGCCATTGAGGTGGCTACCGCACAACATGTGCGAGAAGCACTGGCGCATGATGTGGATATATTGTGGATTGGAGCACGGACTTCGGTAAATCCCTTTGCCGTTCAGGAAATTGCGGATGCACTGGAAGGGATCGATATCCCGGTATTCATAAAGAATCCTGTGAATCCTGATCTTGATTTGTGGATTGGTGCCATCGAAAGGATTTATAACGCCGGCATTCGTCGCATTGCTGCCATTCACAGAGGTTTCAGTACCTATGATAAAAAGATATACCGCAACTTGCCACAATGGCACATACCGATTGAATTACACCGTCAGTTGCCTAACCTGCCGATCATCTGTGACCCGAGTCATATCGGTGGAAAAAGGGAGTTGATTGCTCCCCTGTGCCAACAAGCCATGGATCTGAACTTTGACGGATTGATTATCGAATCGCATTGTCATCCTGATAAAGCATGGAGTGATGCCGCCCAACAAGTGACACCCGATGTCCTTGATTTTATCCTGAACAACATCGTGATACGGGATATGAGCCAATCGACGGAGAGCCTGACAGCCTTGCGCAAGCAAATTGACGAGCTTGATAACAGCTTATTGGAATTGTTGGCCCGTCGTATGCGTGTCTCGGATGAGATAGGAGTCTACAAAAAGGAGCATAACATGCCAATCCTTCAGGTTCAACGCTATGATGAAATTCTTCAGAACCGCATAGCACAGGCCATTGATATGGATATGGATGGTGAATTTATGAAGACAGTACTGGTGGCTATACACGAGGAATCGGTGCGTCATCAACAGGAAATCATGAAGTCATAATCAGACTTCAGGATATAAAAAAAGCTCTCACGTACGATTTGTACTTGGGAGCTTTTACTTTATAGATCCTATCAATTTATTTTGATGGATTTGTGCCCGGGTTTTGATTGTCACCTCTGTTCTGCATTCTCTGCATACGTTCAGCACGGGCAGCCTGGAATTGTTGGAATTTCTCGGTTCCAATGATCTTCGCTAATTCTTCGTCCTGTACTTTCCGGTCGGTATCAAACTGAGCCTTCATTTCTTCTCTTGTTTTCTTTACCTCTGCCTGGTTTTTGGCACGGCTGGCATCTTGTTTTTCGAACAATGCCTGCACCTGTGCTTTCTGATCTTCGGTCAGACTGAGTTGTTTTGCCAACCGTTCAGCCCTCATCTGGGCAGTAGCCTGCGGCCTACCACCGTTTTGAGGATATTGATTCTGAGCCATAATAGCCATGCTAAACATAAAAATTACTGCTATAGCCAACATTCCATACTTTTTCATAATGCTTTTGTTTTTATTTATTATAAATTTTCAGTTTTCGAGTCAGGAGAGTTGTGCTGATGCATTTCTCTTTTATCATTCATTCTATCGTTCATTCTGCCTTTCATTCTGCCTTTCATTTCGCCGATTCTTTCAGCACGTATCAATTCAAACTTATGGAACTTTTCGTTTCCAATGGCTTTCGCTAACTGTTCATCATTCGATTTACGCTGAGCCTCATATTTGGTTTTCATTTCCTTGCGGATCTTCTCAATCTCTTCTCTTTGTTGATGGTGCAATGCATCTTGTTTTTCAAAGTATGAAACAGCTCCTGCTTTTTGAGAATCGGTCAAATCCAGTGCTTTTGCTAATTTCTCGGCACGCTCCTCAGGGGTGATCATGTGTTTTTCTCCTTTATTAAAATCCCTTGTCTCCCCTTTTCTTTCGTGTGACGGGGCTTGATCCTGAGCTGCCAGAGCCATGCTGAACATAATCATAGCCGCTAAGGCTAACATTGCATACTTTTTCATAATCTACATGTTTTAAAAATGGATACTTTTAGTTTGTTTTAATTTGTTGATTTGACTAGGCTGATTCCGGAAAGTTTAATTCGAATAATAATCTTTGATTTTATTAACACAAAAAACTCTTGATATCATTGGTTTAACAAAACGAACTCCCCATGTTCAACTTGAACATGGGGAGTTTATGATAAAAGCAATTGAATTTCTAATGGAGATAACTATTTCAAATTCATGTTGGATTTTACGGAATTCAACTTGGAATTAGCTTTATCCTTTAGTTGGTTTTTTTCGGTAGTCAGCTTGGTTTGATATTGCTGGAATTTATCTTTTCCAATGATACCTTGCAATTCGGTATCGCCCGATTTTTGAATGGCAGTCAGCTTTGTTTTATACGCTTCACTCCCAACTTTTTCCTGGGAACTAAGTTTGGCTACGGAGGCATCCTGTTTCGTAAAAAGATTAGTCACCTGGGTGGTTTGCGCATCCGTTAATTTGAGATCTTTAGCCATCTTGTCTGCCCTTGTCTTGGCCGATGATTCAACTTTTGCTTCAGTTTGTTTTACCACTTTGTTGTCTTTAATCTTACTCATGTCAGGCATTTGTGCCATTAAGGCACCACTAAAGAGAAACGTAGCAACCATTGCTAAGAGAGTTAGTTTTTTCATACACTTTTTTGTTTTAGTTATTAATAAATTGTCCAAATATAACAAGAATACGATTCAATTGTTACATATTGATAAAATAATTTTATTATATTAACAATTAAAAGAAACTGCCGAGTACCAATAGTTCATAAAAATCTGGTTTAACAGATAATGCATCTAAAACTCATGATAATAAGTTTTTTGGAAAATACTTCAACAAATAAATCAGAGTTTTTAGAAAAATAAGTACCTAAAAAGAAATGTAGTAAAAAATCAATTAGTTTTCATAGAATTTTAGCCGCTAATTTTAAAGATTAAAGTATCTTTGTATGCTAAAATTCAAACGATGAGTCATTCGATAACAAAGATATGTGTTGATTTAATTTCCGAACTGAACGAGGCCATTGGCGAACAAAGCGAAGGAAGTATTTTTGTGTTGACCGATGAAACCACTCGAAGACTCTGTTTACCAAGGTTGATGCTATCAGAAAAATTAAAGGGATGCCATGTTATCACCATTCCGAGTGGAGATGAATATAAGAATATAGATTCTGCTGTTGTAATCTGGAAATATCTGAGTGAAAACGGGGCAACGCGAAAATCATTGATGATTAACCTGGGTGGGGGAATGATTACCGATATAGGAGGATTTACTGCCTCTACCTTTAAACGGGGAATGCGGTATATCAATGTTTCAACTACCTTGCTGGGGGCTGTGGATGCTGCAACAGGCGGGAAAACGGGTATCAATTTCATGGGTCTCAAGAATGAGATAGGTGTGTTTTCTCCGGCTGATTCCGTCTTAATCGATATTGATTTCTTCAGGACCCTGGATGATAAGAATATCCGTTCGGGCTATGCAGAGATGGTAAAACACGCACTGATTGATACCAAAGCTGAATGGGAGAATGTGCTGAAATATGATCTTGAAAACATAGATTTCGGAAAATTGAAGATCCTGTTAGAACGAACCATTCTGATAAAAGAACGGATTGTAGCACTCGACCCATTCGAAGCAAATATACGGAAGGCATTGAATTTAGGACATACATTCGGTCATGCATTCGAAAGCTGGTCGTATACCACTGACAAACCTGCCTTACATGGATATGCTGTCATGTGGGGATTGCTTTGTGAATTGTATTTGTCGAACATAAAATTGAATTTTCCAAAAGAAGACTTGCTTCGACTGAAATATCTGATCAAAGAATATTACGGATCAATTAATTTCAATTGTAACGACTACGAAGCACTTTTTGAGATCATGACCCATGACAAAAAGAATGAAACAAAAGAAATAAATTTTACGTTGCTGGCTGAAATTGGGGATATCCGTATCAACCAGTTCGCTTCAAAAGAAGATATCTTTGAATGCTTTGATTTCTTTCGGGAAGGATAAAGAGATTTACAATTTATTTATTTACAATTTACTATTTAAGAATTAAAGAGATTTACGATTTACGATTTAAAAAGTGAAGAAGACATTGATCATAGGAGCCAGCAGTAATGAGGAACGATATTCCTATATGGCTGCTGAAAGGTTGTTGGCTCACGGTCATGAGATAGAATTGATCGGGAAAAGACAGGATGCAATTTTTAATAAGACGATTGATACAGAAAAGAAATCTTTTGAGGATATCGATACCGTGACGTTATACCTCTCGGAAAAGTATCAAAAAGAATATTATGAATATATCCTGTCGTTGAAACCAAGGCGTGTTATTTTCAATCCCGGCACCGAGAATCAGGAACTTGAAGAACTATTAACTGAAAACAATATCGAGGCAGACAAGGCTTGTACGTTGGTATTACTGAATACGGGACAGTACTGAAGATCAGGAATTCCGGCATTTAAAACTTAAAAATAGATGAAAATAGCATTGATAGGATATGGCAAAATGGGTAAGACCATTGAGCGCATTGCACGTGAGAGGGGACATGAAATTGTTTCGATTATCGATTTGGATAATACCGTTGATTTTGATTCAGATGCATTTAAAAGTGCTGATGTGGCCATAGAATTCACAGCACCTCAGGTTGCCTTACGTAACTACCGACATGCTTTTGCAGCCGGTGTACCTTTAGTTTCAGGAACTACAGGTTGGACCGATGAATTGCCAACGTTGAAGAAGGAAATAGAAGAAGGAGGCAACACATTCTTTTGGTCCTCAAACTTCAGTTTGGGTGTCAATGTGTTTATGGCTGTCAATAAATACCTGGCAGGGATCATGAATCAATTTCCAAATTACAACGTGGAAATGACTGAAGTGCATCACACCCAAAAACTGGATGCGCCGAGTGGAACAGCGATTACCTTAGCGGAAGAAATACTTGAAAAGCTCGATAGAAAAAACAGTTGGGTAACGGAGACGGAATCCAACTCAGGTGAGTTATCTATCAAATCAATCCGTGAAGGCCAGGTTCCGGGTATACATACCATCAGGTATGAATCGGAAGTGGATTCGATTACCATCACCCATGATGCCAAGAGTCGCGAAGGATTTGCCCTGGGAGCAGTAGTAGCGGCTGAATTTACCGCAGGAAAGAAAGGATTCCTGGGGATGGAAGATATGCTGAAATTTTAGTTTATAGCATACCAGACTGGGAATACCAGTCTAAAAAACTTAATCTAACAAAAAAA
>CAIYOZ010000090.1 GCA_903927945.1 uncultured Bacteroidales bacterium
ATCAACAAGAAAATTGCTCAGGTTGAACGCGATTATTAATTACAATTTATAGTCCTTTTCATACGTTATGAACTTTGGAAAAGGAGTTTAAGATAAAACAATAAAAATCTCATGGGAAATCCTAAAGCATTTATAAATACACCACGAAAGATAGCAGGTTACCGTCCAATAAACGAGCGGATCTCTGATTTCGGGGAAGTAGAACAGACATTAAATCGGGAAGATAGAAAAATCCAGGCTTCACGATGCATGGATTGTGGAATTCCGTTTTGTCACTGGGCATGTCCACTTGGCAACAAAATGCCAGAATGGCAGGACTTAATTTACAAAGGACAATGGAAAGAAGGTGTAGAAGTTCTACATGAAACAAATAATTTTCCTGATTTTACAGGACGTATATGTCCTGCACCTTGTGAAAAATCCTGCGTATTAGCGTTACATGATGCACCGGTTACCATTCGCGAAAATGAAGCAGCAGTAACTGAAGTTGCATTCATTGAAGGCATGATTAAGGCCCGCCCTCCTAAAACCCGTACCGGTAAAACAATTGCTGTCATTGGTTCTGGTCCGGCAGGATTAGCTGCTGCACAACAGTTGAATCGCAAAGGACATCACGTGACAGTTTATGAAAAGGACAATGGACTAGGGGGATTATTACGTTATGGTATCCCTAATTTCAAATTAAACAAGAACATTATCGACCGTCGGTTGGCATTATTGATTGAAGAGGGAATCGTTTTCAAAACCAATGTTGAAATTGGAAAAGATATCTCTGGAAAAGAAATAATGCAAAATTTTGATGCAGTCTGCATTGCAGTAGGTGCGGGACATCCCCGGGATATCAATCCTGAAGGACGAGATTTGAAAGGAGTTTATTTTGCAATGGATTTCCTGAGTCAACAGAATCAACTTATTATTGGAGAAAAAGTTGATGAACATTCAATAATATCTGCTAAAGATAAACATGTATTGGTGATAGGTGGTGGTGACACAGGTTCTGATTGTGTAGGGACATCAATTCGTCAGGGAGCTTTAAAAGTTACTCAGATTGAGATCATGCCGCAACCTCCGGTTGATAAAAATCCGGACACTCCATGGCCTTACTATCCGAATATCCTAAAAACTTCAAGTTCACATATGGAAGGATGCGTACGGAAATGGAGTCTTAATACCAACAAATTCATTGGTGTTAATGGAATATTGAAAGAAGTACTTGTTGAAGAAGTTGAATGGTCGAAAGATGAAAGTGGACGAATGGGAATGAAACCAACAGGTAAAACTGATTTGATTAAAGCCGATTTAGTGTTCCTTGCTCTTGGATTTATTCATCCCATACACGAAGGGTTATTAACTGAGCTAGGCGTACAATTCGATGGCCGTGGTAATGTAGCTATTGACAAAGAAAGTAAAAGTAGCATTGGTAAGGTATTTGCTACCGGTGATGCTGCTATGGGTGCAAGTCTTGTGGTTAGGGCAATTGCTTCTGGTCGTAAAGTAGCTGAAGATATTCATAACTCGTTGTAATTATCATTACAAACCAAAGAACAACTTAAAAATAAAACTATAAAACAATCTCTTCTAAAATTATTTAGAAGATTAATAGAGAGGCTTAATATTATGTGTGGAATAGTATGTGCATTTGATATAAAACAACCGGTACAGGCTTTGAGGCCGCAAGTATTGAAAATGTCTAAACGAATACGGCATCGTGGTCCGGACTGGTCGGGAGTATATTCAGATGATAAAGCCATTATGGCTCACGAGCGATTATCGATTGTTGATCCTGAATCAGGAAAACAACCGCTTTATAGTAAGGATGGCAAATTGGTATTGGCTGTAAATGGTGAAATTTATAATCACCAGGAAATCCGGAAACAATTTGAAGGTAAATATGAATTTCTCACTAAATCTGATTGTGAGGTTATTCTGGCACTTTATCGTGAAAAAGGGCCTAATTTCATGGAAGATCTGAATGGAATTTTTGCCTTTGCACTTTATGACATCGAAAAGGATATATATATGATTGGTCGCGATCATATTGGAATTATTCCACTCTATCAGGGTTGGGATAAAGAAGGAACTTATTATGTGGCATCTGAATTAAAAGCATTAGAAGGTTATTGTACTAAAATTGAAGAGTTTCTTCCCGGGCAGTATTTTTATAGTCCAGACAAAACACCTACTAAATGGTATTCCCGCGATTGGGAAAGTTATGAGGCTGTGAAAAATAATGTTTCTGATATTAATGTATTACGCGATGCATTAGAGGCTGCAGTCGAACGACAATTAATGGCAGATGTTCCTTATGGTGTTTTGCTTTCGGGTGGATTGGACTCATCCATCATATCAGCAGTTGCAAAAAAATATGCGAATAAACGAATTGAATCAGGAAATACTGAAGAAGCCTGGTGGCCTCAACTCCATTCTTTTGCTGTTGGATTGGTTGGATCACCCGACTTAATAGCAGCTCGTAAAGTTGCTGACCATATTGGTACTATTCATCATGAAATACATTTCACAGTACAGGAAGGGCTAGATGCTGTTCGTGATGTAATTTATCATGTTGAAACTTACGATGTAACAACTATTCGAGCCAGCACTCCTATGTACCTTTTATCCCGCGTGATCAAATCGATGGGTGTAAAAATGGTATTATCAGGTGAAGGAGCCGATGAGATATTTGGAGGGTACCTCTATTTTCATAAAGCACCAAATGCTGAAGAATTGCATAAAGAAACAGTACGTAAACTGGACAAACTACATTTATACGATTGTCTTCGTGCTAATAAATCCCTTGCTTCCTGGGGTGTTGAAGGTCGTGTTCCTTTTCTTGACAAAGAATTTATGGACGTTGCAATGCGTCTCAATCCTGTTGACAAAATGGCTGGAAGCAATGGAAAAATGGAAAAATGGATTTTACGGAAAGCATTTGAAGATTATTTACCGGAAAGTGTGACTTGGAGACAAAAGGAACAATTCTCGGATGGAGTCGGATATAATTGGATAGACTCATTACGTGCTTTGACAACAGAAGCAGTGAGTGATGAACAAATGGCTCATGTGGCTGAAACTTTTCCTATTAATCCTCCAATGAATAAAGAAGAATATTACTATCGTACTATTTTTACGGACTTCTTCCCTTCTGAATCAGCATCATTGTGTGTACCTTCAGTCCCATCAGTTGCATGTAGCACTGAAATAGCATTGGAATGGGATGCTGCATTTAAGAACATGAATGATCCTTCAGGACGTTCAGTGAAAAGTGTCCACGAGCAAGGATATAAATAAATTGTTGCATTTCACTTTAGTCGTTTTAAATTTAAAAACAGATTGATTCACAAGAATTAATCTGTTTTTTTTTGTTATTTTGCAATCAACGCCAGCAATTATGGCACATTGGTTCTCGGGTGAGATTATAGGTAAGCATTAGCTCATTTGTCCCGAATGAATTTAAACTTATTCCTCCAAAATGATAGTCATAGCTGTAAGACACATGTATTGATTCACTCAGATCGAAACCAAAGATTAATCCAGCTTCGCTCTGCGTTCGGTAGAATACTCCAAGGTCGAATTGATCTGGATGGTCTTCCAGTCCTGAACGGTTTGGCAATTTGAAATAGCTGGTCATATTAAATTCGGCTTGATAGAAATTGGAATACTGTATACCACAAATGCCGTAACCCATATTTATCATATCAGTGTTATACTCCCTGTATCTTCCATACAAAAAGTTGGTATTCGGTTGTTGGTTATTTACAGACGTAAATAGTGAAAAGATATTTTGACTGGCTGTACCCAATTTAAATGTCTTATTGGTAACTTCGATTCCAATATCTGCATTAAAAGTTGATTTAGATTTTAATCTGTTTAAAACTCCTGATTCATTTTCTGAGAGCTTAACTTCTCCCAGATTATAATTCAAACTTTGAAAATTTCCACCCAATCCCAAATGAAGCTGCCAATCCTGATTAAAAAGAACAGCATAAGCATAGGTCAAATCGACATTGGTTGTCGAAGTATAACCGATTTGGTCTTGAACCAAAATAAGACCTAACTGAGTGTGATAGTTTTCAAAATAGGTGGTCCCAGAAGCAAAAAATGTTGTTGGAGCACCTGGGAAACCAGCCCATTGTTTTCGTGCCGACATATTGAAAACAGCCTTATATTGATCATATATGGTAGCTGGGTTTATATACTGAGTATTCACCCAATAGTTGTTCAACCGGATATCCGATTGAGCGACCACCAGTAAACTCAACACATTGAGTATAAAAAGAAATATAACTTTCTTCGTATTCATTTAAACCTATTGCCTTATGACCATTAAATAACCTTCTTTTGTTTTTGTCTTCCCTTCCGACGGATAATAAAGTACGTAAAAATATGTATCCTGTGAAACAAAAACTTTATGATTTGTTCTTCCATCCCAGCCATCCCATCCTTCAAAAAGAATTATCCCATTCCGGTTATAAATCTTTACATGGTTTCCTTTCATAAATACATCGTTAATGCCATCACCATTCGGAGTAAGGGTATTAGGGACATTTATAACTGAAAGATTTGTCACGACAGTACTATCGCATCCATTCACAGTTTTGAGTATATCAGTGTAGGTCGCAGGTTGATCATAGCTATTTCCATTAATATTATATTTTTCACCTGAAAAAATACTTATAGATTGAGATATGCTCTCTGCTGCAATCACAGTCAGATTTAATGTGACCGGCACATCGACTCCAAAAGCATTGGTCATGATTTTTGAATGTTTCCCTGACGTCGTATAAGGCGTACCGTTCCAAATGAACGGCAAATCGGAGGCACAGACAATAGCATCAGTAACCGCACTTGTAGATAAATTTACTTTTAAAATCAATTTTGCAATACTATCACATCCCATCGAATTCACATATTTAATAGGTGATAAATACGTTCCCGATTCTGTTAATGCCATTTTATTCCACACATAAGGCAAATCATTTGAATTTATAGCATCCCTGGTTGTGGAACTGGAGGGGTTTAAAACTGTAAGAACTAATGTAGCTATACTATCACAACCTGAATGATTAGTAAACTGAGCTGTATAGGTTCTGGACTCATAGCATAATTGTTTGTTCCAATAATAAGGAAGAGCGGATGAACAGATAGAATCGGTAGTAGTTGAAGTTAAGGGTGATTTTACTTTAAATATTAATGTTGCAATACTATCGCAACCGATGCTATTCATTAATGTATCTTTATAGGTTCCGGCAGCAGTATAAGACGTTCCATTCCAAACATAAGGCAAAGCATAAGGACAAGTGGTCACTTCTGTTGTGGAACTTGTAGATAGATTCACCGTCACAACAGCACTGTCCGCCTGAGCCTGGAAACAGCCTTTTGAATCATTTACTCCCAACAGGCGATAGGTAAAGGCACCGGGGGTTGTTGTTGGCACACTGACGGTGACGCTGTTGCCTGTAACGGTGGTTACCACCATTGTATCGGTTCCATTGATATTATACGTAAAAGTATAAGGTGCGGATCCTCCTGTTCCGGTAAAAGTAACAACAGGAGAAGCTGCATTTTGGCAAGCAATAGTGGTGCCACCGATTGTAGCTGTGGAGAGTTGATTTACCGTGATACTACCGTTTAAAGAAGCTTCAGCACAAGGTGCTCCACCCACAGTCGTAATGGTATAATTGCCACTCGCAGTAGGAATGCCGCTTATTGTTACAGTGGTTCCATTTACAACAGAATTTACACCGTCAGGCAAACCTGTCACAGTCACGCCTGTTGCACCTCCTCCAAAACTATAGGTAATTTTATTGATACCACTGCCCAAACATATAGTTTGTAATTCAGAGCCAATTTCACTGGTTTGTTGCAATGTCGGTAACCCGATTACGGTCACTTGCAAAGATTGAACCGGCCCAACGCAATTATCCTTAGTTTTTTCCTGTACTGTCAATGTATAGATGCCGGATGTAGTCCAGTTGATATCCAGCGAATTGGTGGTTGATGCCTCTGGACTTCCTCCGTTTATTTTCCATATATACGAAGAGCCGGGAGTTGCATCTACATAATAATTTTTTGAAGTACCCATACATACCACATCCGGTTGACTGGATTGTGCCATAGTATGCACAACACTAATCAGTGCCATGAAAAGGATGATTATGTAGAATCCTCTTTTCTTCATTGGTTTTCTCAAACGTTCTTTATATCAAACCTGCGAACAATATTAATTTTCACTTTTTTGTTAGCGGTTTGGTATTACTTGTTTTCACTACCTACCATTTGCTGTACTTGATTGATTTAATTGAACAACTTCATTTACAAGCACATATCCATAATAAGTTAGGTCGAACTATGTAATCATTGTTTTCCATTTTATCGAGCCCTCTCATTGCCCGAAGGCAGTGAGAGATTACTCAACTAAATTACTAATTGTGATAAATTGGAGATGTGTTAACCTGAGGATTCACTCTTACCGTTACCATGAAAACAGTTCCTGAACAAGTACCGGAGGTTGGTGTAACGTTGTAAACTACATCAATCGGGGTATTGGTCGTGTTGGTGAGTGTGCCACTTATATTTGCAGCGCCATTACCTGAGGCCAATCCGTTAATTCCGGCTACTACAGGAATACTCCAGGAATAGGTTGTTCCGGCAGGCACTATATCTGAATCTGTTCCATTTACCGGGCTCACTGTAAAGCCATCTCCACTACAAATGGTAGCAGGAGTCTTATCGGCTATCGTTGCCTTTGGATTCACCCTTACCGTTACCGTGAAGACAGCTCCTGAACAAGTACCGGAGGTTGGTGTAATGTTGTAAACTACATCAATCGGGGTATTGGTCGTGTTGGTGAGTGTGCCACTTATATTTGCAGCGCCACTACCTGAGGCCAATCCGTTAATTCCAGCTACCACAGGAATACTCCAGGAATAGGTTGTTCC
>CAIYOZ010000091.1 GCA_903927945.1 uncultured Bacteroidales bacterium
CAATTCAAATGACAGGGGGCATCAAGGGTGTTTCCTTTTACAGTCTGAGAGGGAGTGACAAGGTTTTCATGCGTACCAAGGGTGGTGCCACGAAGCTTCAGATAGCAACATCACCCAAGTTTGAGGGAATGCGCAAGCAACAGAAGGAATTCAGCGGCTGCGCCAAGTTCGGCTCATTGGCGCGGTATGCCTTCGGGGGGCTGCACCGCCTGGCGGATTACAACATGACACCGATGTTGATAGGTATCGGGAAGAGCCTGATGAAACTGGATACCGTTTCTCCTGTCGGGACCCGTGACCTGAAGTTAACCACCTATAAGGCTTCATTGGAAGGATTCAACTTCAACCGGAATTTTCCGTTCAACACCGTGTTGCGCGCTTCACCACGTTGGGAACTAAACCGCGAAACACTGGAAGCAGTTGTCACGGTTCCACGTATAAACACCGACATCGATTTGCTGAACGTACAGAAACTGCCGTTCTTCCGGTTGATCGTCGTGGTGGGTACCATTTCGGACATGGTGTACGATCCTGCCATCAACGATTATAAACCACTGGCGTTAAAACTTCATGGGGCCAGCGTGACAGTAACCGGTGAGTGGAATTCCACTCAGACCATCCTTCCCGGACACACGATGACCGCACAAATGTCTGCATCCCAACAAGCCATGTTGACTGATGATGTGACGGTGCTGCTTAGTATGGCAGTTGAATTCGGGAATGTAGGATTTACAGGCGAGCCGGTTGAAGTGAAGTATGCCGGATGCGGAAAAGTGCTGGCGGTGGAGTAGTTGGTAGTTGAAAGTCGGTAGACGGAAGTAAGCAGTTTAGAGTTAATAGTTCATAGTATTTGACATTCTGTTGACAGCTTTCTGTTTATAGTTTATTACAGGGGACGTAAAAAACTTAATTAATTTATTCAACTTAACCAACTTATCAACTTGTTCACTTAATCAACTAAATCAACTAATTAACCAGGTGGAATGACAGGAACAAGAAATTCTTCATTTTTTACTACCTTTGTCCTTGCAAATTTGTATTCGAAACATGATAGATAATTCCTTATTCAACAATAAAAAAGTAGTATTCCACACCTTGGGTTGCAAGCTTAATTTTGCAGAGACCTCCGCTATAGGAAAACAACTCGGCAACGAGGGGTTTGTTAAGGTTCGTCCGGGAGAAGAAGCCGATGTATGTATTATCAACACCTGTTCGGTGACCGACACAGCCGATCATAAATGCCGTCAGGCCATCAAAAGGCTGAACCGGATGCACCCCAATGCCATCATGGTAGTGACGGGTTGTTATGCACAGTTGAAGCCTGAAGAAATAGCCGCTATCGAAGGAGTGGACCTGGTACTGGGTGCCAACGAGAAGTTTAGCATACTGGATTACCTGATTCAGAATGATGCTACCAAAAACGGAGAAATCCACCGGGCGGATATCCTGAAAGAAAAAGAGTTCAAACCCTCCTGCTCCCGGGATGACCGTACACGCTATTTTTTGAAAGTACAGGATGGTTGCGATTATTATTGCACGTACTGTACCATACCCCTGGCACGGGGACATAGCCGGAACGCCTCCATAGAAAAGACCGTAGCAATGGCCACACAAGCCATCAAGGAAGGTGCCAAAGAAATTGTACTGACAGGAATCAACACCGGGGATTTTGGCAAATCAACGGGAGAAAACTTCTTTGACCTGGTAAAAGCATTGGATGCCTTGCCTGATGACATACGATTCCGTATCTCATCAATTGAACCGAACTTGCTGACCGATGAGCTCATTGACTTTGTGTCGAGAAGCCATCATTTCATGCCGCACTTCCATATCCCGCTACAATCAGGCTCGAATGAAGTGTTGAAGATCATGAAAAGGAGATATACCACTGAATTTTTCAAAGAGAAAATAAATACCATTAATCGGATCATACCCCATGCATTTATCGGCGTGGACGTGATTGTGGGAGTTCGCGGGGAAACGGATGAATACTTTAGCCAGGCGATGGCATTTATTACATCACTCAACATCTCGCAGCTTCACGTATTTAGCTATTCTGAGCGTGCTGGCACAAGGATGCTTGAAATCGAACAGATAGTACCCATCACGGAGCGAAAACGCCGTGGTGAGGAGTTACATGCCCTATCGGAGGATAAAACAAAGGCGTTTTATGAATTGCAGATGGGTACACTTGCTCAGGTACTCTGGGAAAGCCGTAAGAATGGGGAAAAGATGACTGGATTCACAAATAACTATATCCGGGCAGAACGGCCCTATGACAGCTTGCTGGTGAATACGGTCCAACCGGTCAGTCTGGGAGAATGGAATGAAGAGAAGACAGCGCTGACGTGCTGAGGATTGCGTGTTCCGTGTTCTGTGTTCCGTGTTCTGTGTTCCGTGTTGAAGAGTTTAAGAGTTTAAGAGTTTAAGAGTTTGAAAAGTTTGAAAAGTTTGAAAAGTTTGAAGAGTTTGTGGTTATTTGGGTTCTCATTCCTCATTCCTTGTAAATCGTAAATAATAAAATTGTAAATATACTCATGTTAGCAAAACGAATCATTCCCTGCCTGGACATTAAGAACGGGAAAACGGTAAAAGGGATTAATTTTCTGAACATAACCGATGTAGGTGACCCGGTGGAGCTGGGTGCACTGTATGCCAAAATGGGTGCTGATGAACTGGTATTCCTGGACATTACGGCCACCATTGAAAAACGCAAGACGTTATCGGAACTGGTAACCCGTATTGCCAAACACATCAATATCCCTTTCACAGTGGGTGGAGGCATTTCGAGCGTGGAGGATGTATCGGTGCTGTTGGCCTGCGGTGCTGATAAAATATCTGTCAACACTTCTGCGGTACTAAATCCCCAATTGATCAGCGACCTGGCAAGTGAATTCGGCAGTCAGTGCGTGGTGCTTGCTATCGATACTAAATGCATCGATGGTGAATGGTACGTATTCCTCAACGGCGGTAGGGTTCCCACTGAAATAAAGACTGTGGAATGGGCTAAAAAGGCTGTAGCACTCGGTGTGGGGGAAATACTCCTGACCTCTATGAATAACGATGGCACAAAGGATGGTTTTGCCCTGGACATTACACGGGCAGTGTCAGAAGCGGTGAACGTGCCGGTTATTGCCAGCGGAGGAGCCGGGACCATGGAACATTTCGTAGATGTATTCGGGGAAGGAAAAGCCGATGCTGCATTGGCTGCCAGTATATTTCATTATAAAGAAATCGGCATTCCTGAATTAAAATCTTATCTGAAAAGCCGGGGCATTGAAGTTAGAATATAAGGGCTCAAGGCTACAAGAATTAAAAAATGAAAAGACTGTATATAATTATGCCCAGATAGCTTACCGATAAAACAACAACCGGTATCATAACAACAGTTTTTTCTATTGATTTATCCTCTGCATGAAGTAATACGACAGGCTTGAATTTCAGTATTGCCCAGTAACAAGATAGTGCAGCTAATGATCCTACTACTATTCCTCCCACGATATCTCCCGGGTAATGAACTCCTAAATACATACGGGAATAAGCCGTCATGAAAGCCCATAAAAAAATAGCATAGCAGTAAAGTTTTCGTCTGATAAACAAAGAGGAAAGTAGTGCAAAACCGAAAGCATTGGATGCATGGGAAGAAGCAAATCCATATTTACCTCCACTATACTCTTTAACCAGATGAACCACACCCTTTAGTTCCTCCACATGCGAGGGTCGCAGTCGCTTGACTAAATCTTTAAGGATACCCGATGCAACCTGATCAGAGATGATAATGCAAAGGACTAACGCTAAAACAACCCAAATAGCTTCGCGTTTCCATTGCCTGATGACAAGATACAATACTGAAATATAGAGAGGGACCCACGTAAGTTTCGCACTGACAGCAAACATGAAACCATCAAAAAAAGGAGCGTGAAAACCGTTGATAAGCAGAAATAAGTAAGTATCCCAAAGTTTAAAGGTGTCTATCAGATTCATGATTTAATTTATTTAATTGAACTCTTCATTAAAACCTGAAGTCCAAAGACAAGATAACTATACACTATATTCTTTCGATATTTGTTTGTTCCACCCAACCAATGCTACCATTCGCTAATTTGATTTCAGTCCAGCTGCCAAGTGTACTTTTAATACTTACTTTGGCACCCTCATGCAACTGAAATAAATCAGTCCCACTCTTATCAGGAGAACTTTTCACACTGATTACACCGGTCATTACAATTGCCTCGCTGTGGTTGTACATTTGATTTCTACGAACACCTGCAAAAGTTAGCGAAATTAGGGTAAGGGCAAGTAATGCCAATGCAAAATTAAAAGACATTTTACGTACAAAACGGCTTGGCCCAAAAATAAAAAGAAAAACAAAAAACAGGCATAAAATAAAAACTCCAAAGCTACTGAACATCCATTCATTGGAGGGTAAAAGTTTAATGAGGTTCTGAATCCAACGACCAATAAAGAATGTCTGAGAGGGAACAATATTATCGACTACCTTTAACTGAGCTAATTCCAGATTAAACCTGGCATCATCAAAAGAAGGAGATAGCCTTAGTGCCCGCTCGTAATTTAAGATTGAACGTCCAATTTCATTTGATTTATAATAGGCATTTCCAAGATTAAAATACAATTCAGGTGCAACTTTATTTTCAGATAAAATCTTTTCATATTGTTTAGCTGCATTTGTATAATCACCTTTGGCATATAGGCTATTGGCCATTTTAACTGCATTCGTCTGTGAGAATGCAAGCTGCCCAAGACACAAAGCTAAGGATAAAAAAAGAAGGATACGTTTCATAATGTTCTTAATAATATTATTTCTTATAAAAACCTTCCAAAACACTGATAGCTTTGATGGTGTCTGAATACAAATTACCCATTTCTTGCTGACCAGAATTAGGTGCAAACCTGGCAAATTCACAAGTGTTCAGTATTTCTATAAATTGATTTATAACGGTTGAATCCACGTTATGACTTGCAAGTTCGGACTGTACGTTTTCTTTAGTAAGCGATGAAACCGGGATTGATAACTTATCGCTTAAGTACGTCCATGTAGCTTTCAATATTTCTTCGTAGAATCGGTCCTTGTTCTCTTCTTTCAAGAATTTCTGAGCTAATTTGAGTCTTTTTTGGGCTAACTTATTGGCTTTTTTGTTTTTCAAAAGGATAACATCAGAATTTTCTTTTACTTTCTTACGGAAGAAAACAAACAATAAAATCGATATTAATAACGGTATCAAATAAAGTAACCAGGATAGTAAAGATCCAAATACAGGTTCATCTTCTTTCGACAAAACGATATTATCCGTTTGAATATACCTTATATCTTTTCCCAATTGCTTCACATCTTCCTTATCCACATAATTACCTGCAACAATTGGAGCTTCAACACCTTCACCTTTAAGTACCTCTAATTTATAAACGGGAGTGCGTAAGGTTTTATAGGATCTATCCTGAACATCAAAATAAGTAAATTCGGATGATGGTATTTCAAAGTTACCTGAATGACGCGGTATAAACAGATATTCTATGGATTTGGTACCAGAAATACCGGTTGCATTGGTTTTGAAATTATTATTTACCTTCGGGTCATAGAGTTCGAATCCATTAGGGAATTTTATAGTTGGATTTTTAATAATTTTCATGTTACCATTTCCAGCTATATCTATTTTCAACGTAACAGCATCATTCGCTTTTACTTTTTGGGTGGTAATGGTTGAATTCATGGTGAAATGACCAACAGTACCCGTAAATGACGATGGCTTACCCATTGGGAGTGCATTCACTGTAATTTTTACTGCCGGTGCAGTAATCATCTTTGAAACATTTGTATATGAATCAAAGAAATCATCGAATATACTACGGACAGCTGTTTTATTCTGTACTCTGACTATAGCATCGAAATTCCATTTGTCTATTTGTATAGTCCCGGCATGCTGTGGATAAAGCAATACTTTATATAATTCAGCTGTGCTGTAATTCCGACCATTAAAGTTCTCGAGTGACAACTGTTTTGTTGGGGGTAGCTCAATATCTTGTTTCATAAAGCCATTGAAATCAATAACCTTTTTGGGGTTACAACCAACGACATCCACTAACGTATAGAGTTTATAAGTCACTATAATGGCTTCTTGCTCGTAGACATTTGTCTTTGATACGATAGTCCTGATAAATAAATTATCATTAGAAATGGAAGTCTGTCCATTTGCAGCCTGATTACCCGATCTACTTCCCTGAGATTTGGAAGGAACAGTAGCATCTGCCGGAAGGACTTTTATGGATACACCATTTGAAGTAACCTTTTTATTATCCACCGAAATACTTGCAGAAGAGATTGTAAAAGTACCGGTTTTTTGAGCTTGAAGTGTGTAGGTATAAGATACTGAAACAGATGAAGTACTCCTACCGTTTGATATTTGGTAACTTGAACTATGTGACTCGAAAGGGCCGGCTAATACATCAAAATTTGTAAATTCGGGTACCCTCAAATCTTTCGCAGAGGCATTAACCGTATACACTAATTGGAATGGTTTATCAAGCACAACTGTAGAGGGTGCTGAAGCTGAAAAACGGATAGGTTCATCAGCCTTTGCAATCCACGTATTTAGAAAAATCAACGATAGCGATAAAAATATTATTTTCCGTTTCATATTTTTTATTTTCGATCAAAACAATCATCAAATTTAAATTGTTTACCAGTCCTTATCAGCCTTTTTAGTGCCACGAACTGGTTGTTTTTTTGCTTTATCCTGTGCATTTTTTTCATCCTGTAACAAAGCATCCAATATCTGCTGAGCATTCTCTTTTGACATTTGTTTTTGGTCCTGAGGTTGTTGCTGTTGAGGTTGTTCTTTCGGTTTTTGATCCTGAGGCTTCTGTTCTTTCTTATCTTGCTTCTTATCTTTATCCTTGTCTTTGTCTTTATCTTTATTTTGTTTCTTCAGCATAGCTTGTGCATAGGCAAGATTATACCTTGTTTCATTATCCTTGGGATTGTTTTTAAGGGCCATTTCATATGCTTTAATACTTTCTTCAATCTTTTTATCCACTAATAATGAATTACCGGTATTATGAAAAGCTGCAGCTATTTTTTCTTTTTCCTTTGGTTGTAGAACGATGGCATTATTATATTGCTCCAAGGCTTCTTTATATTTCTTTTGTCTAAAAAGTGCATTCCCCAGATTATAATTTGCTTCAAACGACTTTGGATTCTTAAGAAGACCTTTACGGTAGGCAATTTCTGCTTCCGTAAACTTGGATGATTTATACATTTTATTCCCGCTTCGTACATCATCACTTTCTTTTTGAGCAAAGACAGAAATTGTCAACAAGCTCATCATCAATATATATCCTATTTTTTTCATTGGTTGAAAAGTAATACGTGTCATTTTTTTGCGACTTTTTCCTTTAAATCAAATATCTTCAATTTACTCAATCGTTTGTTTTTACGATCGAATATAAAGAAATCAAAAATCAAAATCAACAAGGCCAATAAGGCAAATGATTGAAATTGTTCATTGTATTCGGAAAAAATGCTACTTTTAATATCTGATTTCGCCAGGGTATCAAGTTCTTTGGTTATTATCCGATACGCACTATTGCTGTTATCTGCACGCACGTAAATACCTTTTCCTGCTACTGCAATTTCCTTACACATAGGTTCGTTCAATTTAGAAACGACAACATTACCATCTTTGTCTTTCCAGAAGCTCATTGTCCCAGGTATAGGAATTGGTGCCCCATCGGCTTTTCCCATTCCAATTACATCTACTATGATATTATTATCAGCCGCTAACTTTGCTGCTCCGACTGCATCATCTTCATGATTTTCCCCATCAGTTATGACTATAATAGCTCTACCGGCTTCGCTTTTTGGTCCAAAAGATTTAATGGCTAAATCAATGGCACTTCCAATTGCCGTTCCCTGTCTGGGAACCATCTGAGTTGAGATACTTGACAAAAACATTTTGGCAGACACATAATCAGCCGTTATTGGCAATTGTGTATAGGCATCACCAGCAAAAACCACCAATCCTATTTTATCATTTGTCATTCCATCCACCAGTTTTGATAACACCTGTTTCGCTTTTTCCAGGCGGCTTGGTTGCACGTCTTGTGCCATCATTGAATTTGACACGTCAAGAGCAATCATAACTTCAATTCCTTGTCTTTTTTCTTTTTCAACTTTCGTACCAAACTGAGGTTGAGCCAATACAATGATGAGCAAAATAACGGCAAATAATTGCAGGTAAAACTTTACTTGTGGCCTAATAATCGAAACATTTGGCATTAACTCCGCCATTAATTCCGGATTTCCGAATTTACTTATGTTTCTGCGTTTTTGTATTTTTGCATAAATAAAGACTCCAATCAGTGTTGGCACTAATAGGATCAAATATAAATACTCGGGGTGTGCAAATCTAAACATATAGTTTTTATTTTGTAAATCTAAGATAAACGTTTCAGAACTAAGATACTTATATTATTTAAATTGTAAGATCTTAAGAAAATCGGCTTTAAGGAATTCTTCTTAATAAGGTATTTCTGGTCAGTATTTCTAATATCAAAAAAATAAAAGCTAAAATGCTGAAAACATAAAACTGTTCATCTTTTTTACTATACTCTTTTACGCTAATCTTTGTCTTTTCCAATTGATCTATAGACTGATAAATGCGTCTTAATTTGGAATTATCGGTTGCATTGTAATATTTACCTCCTGTCAGATTCGCAATATCCTGTAAGGATTTTGCATCAAAGTCAGACTGAACTTGTTGATATTGAACTCCCATTGGAGTTGGTACCGGTATACTCACAATCCCGGTAGTGCCAACGCCAACTGTATATATTCTAATGCCAAAGGTTTTAGCGATCTCAGCAGCTGTAATAGGTGCAATATCACCGCAATTATTAGAACCATCTGTTAGCAGAATAACTACTTTTGATTTTGCCTTGCTGTCCTTTAATCTGTTTACGGCGTTGGCTAAACCTAGCCCGATAGCAGTTCCATCATCGATTAAGCCATATTTTACCCCATTGAATAAATTAATCAATACAGCATGATCGATTGTCAACGGACATTGTGTAAAACTCTCCCGTGCAAAAACCACCAATCCAATATTATCTGTTGGCCGTGAAAGTATAAATTCAGTTGCAACTGATTTAGCAGCCTCCAGACGATTCGGTTTAAGATCTTCGGCTAACATAGTTCCGGATAAATCCAAGGCCATCATGATATCGATACCTTCCGTATTCTGCGTTCTCCAGCTATTTGATGCCTGTGGACGCGCTAAGGCAATTATAATTGAACTAATGGCCAGTATCCTCAAAATAAAAGAAACATGCCTGAATTTGATCCTTTTGCTCTTTGGAAATGACACAAGGTTTCTATGCGAAGAAATTTGAAGGCTTGCATCAGAATTATGCATTTCCCAAATGTACCAAAATACAATAGGAATAAGCAATAATAAAAGAAATAAATATTCCGGGTTATGAAAAGTAATCATTAGGTTTTAATAATTTATTAGGTACGAATGCTAAATTACTTTACTATTCTCATTGGATTCATCAATTTTTAGCTCTTCTATCGGTTTAGTTTCTTCAACTTTTGTTTGGTTCACAAACAAATAAGCATTCAAAAGACTTAACTCATGTTCATCCGGAGTAGCATTCCATTTAGCAAACTTAACTAAATCTGCCAATTGCAACATTTGTTTCAATCCGGAATAAGCTGCTTTTTGTTCCATACGTAAATTCTTCAAATGATCCAGAATTTCTTCAGATGTCATTTCCATACTATTCACATTGAATACTCGTTCGATGTATTCGCGTACTATATCCGTCAATTCTGTATGATATTCTTTCGATCGTCCTTGTTGCCAGGGTTTCTCTTCTTTAATTTTATCCAACTGACTTAATGCTACCACATATGGAGGTAAAAGAAGTTTCAATTCCTTACTATCCAGTACCGGTTGTTTCATAAGATATTTCCTATACAGATATACCAATAATATTATTAAACCATGAATTGCTAAAATCAGCAATATAATATATAACAAGTTTAACCAATTAAACTTTGGTACTAAGACTGGTTTGATATCTGCAATGGAATGGGATGTTGTATCAATTTTAAAAGGTTGAACTACTTTTAAAGAGAGTGATTTTGACCAGACAGTATCTCCATTCATGACAAAAGGAAATGGTGGTATAAACAAAAGCGAGTCTTGAAATGCAGTAACTAAATAGTGTTCTTTAACCAGTATATGCCCGTCCTGTGATTTTAAAGTGTCTATTTTAACGGGTTCAACAATACTCAATCCACCGATTATACTATCAGAGAAAACAGGCATATTCACTTTCTGATTTGGTTGTTGAGACACTTCAAAAGTTAAATGGGCCTGATTACCAATCCAAAGAACTGTTGAATCCAGTCGTGCATTCACTGTGATTTTTTGTGCCCATAAATCAGGATGTATAACTACACCTATCAAAAGGAACATCATCAAAAGCGATTTTCTCATACAAATAATCAATTTCTGATTTTTCAAAATTATAAATTATTAATTGTGAATTCTTTCAGGCTCTCATTTTAAACAATTTCATCAATACCCGCACATAATCTTCGGATGTACTCATAGAAACTAAATCAACACCTGATTTTGAAAAGGATTTCTGTAAAGCCAGTTGTCCTTCCCCCCACGCATGTTTGTAAGATGTACGAAGTCGCTTATCGGAGGTATCCACCCAGATTCTTTCACCGGATTCAGCATCTTTTAATTTTACTAATCCTACATTTGGAAGTTCAGTTTCACGTTGATCAAATACCTGTAAAGCAACGATATCGTGTTTCCGGTTTGCAATCATCAGATCCCTTTCAAAGCTCTTGTCGATAAAGTCGGAAATAATAAAGGCAGTAGAGCTTTTTTTAATGGCATTGGTGAAATAGCGTAAAGCTCCGGCAATATCCGTTTTTGTACTTTCGGGATGAAAATCAATTAATTCCCGAATGATACGAAGTACATGTTTTTTCCCTTTTTTGGGAGGTATGAATTTTTCAATTTTATCTGAGAAAAAGATAACACCAATTTTATCATTGTTTTGGATGGTTGAAAAAGCAAGTGTGGCAGCAACCTCTGTAAAGATGTCTTTTTTAAGTTGCGTTACTGTACCAAATTCCCGACTTCCGGATACATCAATGAGTAAAACAACTGTCAATTCACGTTCCTCTTCAAATACTTTGATGTATGGGTGTCCGAAACGGGCAGTTACATTCCAGTCTACAGATCGTATATCGTCACCATATTGATATTCACGTACTTCGGCAAATGTCATTCCTCGCCCTTTAAAGGCTGAATGATACTCACCTGCGAAAATATTCTTAGACAAACCCCGTGTCTTAATCTCTATTTTGCGTACCTTTTTTAATAATTCACTGGTTTCCACGAATTCAATTTTTTAATTTCAACTTTTTAAATTATGAATTACAAATTATGAATCATGAATAATTAAGGCACTTCAACTGTATTCAAAATTTCTGTAATGATTTCTTCAGTGGTCATATTGTTTGCTTCAGCTTCATAGCTTAAACCAATACGGTGACGGAGAACATCATAACAAACTGCACGAATATCCTCAGGAATTACATATCCACGACGTTTGATAAATGCGTATGCCCGGGCAGCTAAAGCCAGGTTAATGGATGCACGTGGAGAAGCACCAAATGAAATCATTTCTTTCAATGAATCCAAGCCATAATCCTGTGGATAGCGGGTTGCAAATACAATATCGACAATGTAACGTTCAATCTTTTCATCAATGTAGACCTGACGAACTACATCCCGGGCTTCAATGATGTCTTTTGGAGAAAGAATTGGAAGAACTATTGGTTTTTCTTTCAATAAATTTTGACGGATAATTAATTTTTCTTCTTCCTTCTTAGGGTAGTTGATAATTACTTTTAGCATAAAACGGTCAACCTGGGCTTCAGGAAGTGGATAGGTTCCTTCTTGTTCAATCGGATTCTGAGTAGCTAACACCAGAAATGGTTCATCTAATTTGTAAGTATTCTCTCCAATTGTTACCTGACGTTCCTGCATGGCTTCAAGTAATGCACTCTGAACCTTGGCTGGTGCACGATTTATTTCATCTGCTAACACTAAATTTGCGAAGATTGGTCCTTTTTTAATGCTGAACTCTTCCCTTTTTTGACTGTAGATCATGGTACCCACCACATCGGCTGGTAATAAGTCGGGTGTAAATTGAATTCTACTGAAATCCCCTTTAATTAAATCTGACAGTGTTTTGATAGCCAAAGTCTTAGCTAAACCCGGAACACCTTCAAGTAGTATGTGACCATCTGAAAGCAAACCGATTAATAACGACTCTACTAAATGTTTTTGACCGATAATTACTTTATCCATTCCCATGGTTAATGCATCTACAAAAGAACTTTGTCGTTCGATGCGTTCATTAAGTTCCCTAATATCAACAGATTGAATCATATTATTTTATGTTATTTTGTTGGATTTTTTGTTGAACAAATATAGTATTATTTGAAACGTTAAAGCCCTGATTTAATATCTATTAACCTCAATTTAGATTAATAAGTACTGAACGTTTTATATGCGTCTTATAACGCCTTTTTTTTTACATATTTGAATTAAAAAAGTTCTGCTATTGTAAAAAAAATGCAGAACTTTTATGTTGAAATGGTCATTCTAAGATAGAATTGAATAAATGTGAACTTTAATAGTTCTACTTTATATAAATATCATGCAACTCTATCGCTTTTTTCAAACATCGTGGATTTGCCGGATCAATTAATCTTGAATCTAGTTTTGGTATTTTAATTATGGTTCCAACTGCAATATCATCTGGATTTGTAATTTGATCTTTATTGGCTTCGTAAATATAAACCCAATACTCCTTAGCTCCGTAATACCGTTTTGACATTATGGTCAGTCTATTGCCGGACTTGAATTTCTCAGTAGCTATGAAATCATTAAAAACCCTGGGATTATCAAATAACTCCTGAAGACTATCTACCGGTTGATTTTGATTGATTGAATCAAAATCATTTGTTTCTTTTGGAATTACGACGGTTTCAGGAATGGTTTCCTGCTTCGCATTCGGGGTGAACCAGCCGGATACAGTATGAATGATCCCGGAAAAAGATACATTATCTGAAATTTTATTCAGCGAATACCGGCAATCTGCCAAGGCAACTTTTGTATATTCAGTGACAGGAGGATAGGTATAAAAGAATCCTGTACCCAAGCCGGCTATTAAAATCAGAACAACAATCCCCAATATCCAGACTTTTCTTTTTTTCTTTGGTAAAGTGACGTTATTTAAATAGGGAGTAACCGGCAACTCAAAATCTTCTTCATGATTTACATTTTCTGCAGGAATTGATACAACATCTTTAAGATATTGAATTTCACGAGGTGAATCATCCTTATTATCAGAAGGAACAACTATTTTTTCCTCTTCTTGTTCAGGTTCTTGTTCTTCAATCTGTTTGTATTCTTGTTCTTCAACTAGTTTTAATTCTTTTTCTTCAATCGGAATCAGTTCTTTTTCGATTATCTGATTCGTAAAGTCTTGTTCTATCTGAACAATTCCATCTATTGCTTCTTCAGAAATGCTTTCTTCGCTTAAAGGGTTTACTTTTTTTGAAGGTGATAAACCCTGAATTTCTGAAATAAGATTTCTAATTTCAAAAGCTTGTTCTGTGAAAATACGAAGTGGATCCAACGGTATTTCATCAATTTCTTCGACCGGATCATTCAACGTTGATGTGATATCCAATTCAACCGGTTCTAGATGTGCAAATGGCTCATTAACCTGTAGCTTCAAAACTACATCCGGTGTGAAACCAACTTTGTAATAGCCTGCCAGTATAATTTCTTCACCTGATTGAATGTTGACACTTTTACGTGGTTCATTCCAAAGGAGTTTAAATGTTCCGAAATTCTTGATTTTTACAATTTCCCCTTTCAGCAATGCCTCTTCAATAGTTGCAATCATAACTTTCAAAAACTCTTCTGAAGCGCGTTTGCTTACGGAAGCTTTTGAAGCAATAAGATCTATAATTTCCTGGGATGAAATTTTTTCTTTAATCATGATGAGGCATGTCTTTAAGTTTATCTTTCAGGATATTGCTTTGCTTAAAATTCACAACCAATTTTGGGGGGATAAGTGTTCGGATTTGAGTGGAGGGATGGACTGATAGACGTTCTTCTTTCTTCCGGACTTCAAAATTTCCAAAACTTTGAAATCCAATTGTCTTTTCTTCGACCAATAGCTCGGTACAAGTAGTAACCGTTGTCTCCAACAAAATTTCGATCACCGATTTAGGTGCATTCATTTTAGCGGCCATACTGGCTATTAATTCTTTATTATTCATATGTCTACTGATTAGTTGTTCCTGGAAATAAAACAATTTATACCGGTTAAATAGTTATTTGTCCATTTTTACAAATCGAATTATCTCGATTTTGTCATTCTCCATACAAATCAAAATCTGTTGCTTCAATAATTTTAGTTTGATAAAATTCTCCTTTTTTCACTCCCTCAGTCTTCACTGGGATCAGAACTTCCTGATCAACTTCCGGGGAATCAAATTCCGTTCTTCCTATGAAAAAATCGTCTTCTTCTCTATCAATGATAACTTTAAATGATTTTCCGATCTTTGTTTGATTTATTTCAGCAGAAATCTCCTGTTGAATTGACATGATATCATCTACCCTCTGTTGTTTTTCATCCATTGGAATATCATCAGCATAAGTTTTAAAGGTGAATGTTCCTTCTTCATTTGAAAACGCAAATGCCCCCAGTCGCTCAAAGCGTGCTTTGCGTACAAAATCCTTTAATTCTGCAACATCTTCTTCTGTTTCACCCGGATGTCCGAGCAATAAAGTAGTTCGTAAATGGATATCAGGAACTTCTGTTCTTATCCGGTTTATGAGTTCATAAGTCTGTTCAGAGCTAAAATTGCGCTTCATTTGTTTCAACATATTATTACTGATATGCTGTAATGCTATATCCAGATAATTGCAAACGTTATCACGCTCACGCATTACCTTCAAAATATCATAAGGGAATTGGGCAGGATAAGCATAATGTAATCGTAACCATTCAACCCCCTGAATATCCGACAGTCGTTGAGTCAATTCTGGTAATTTTAATTCTTTATATTTATCCTGACCGTAAAAGGATAGATCCTGAGCTATTAACTGAAATTCTTTTACACCCCTTGCAACCAATCCTTTTACTTCATTTTCAATATCTTCCATTGTTCTGGATCGATGACGACCTGTAATAATTGGAATGGCGCAATAGGAACAAGTCCTGTTGCAACCTTCTGATATTTTTATGTAGGCATAATGTGAAGGGGTAGTTAAGGTACGTTCCAGACGTAAATCAGCACGATAGTCCTGGCCCAATTCAGTCAGAATATCGTTGTAATTGAATTTACCATAAAACTTATCTACTTCCGGAATCTCCAGGCGTAATTCTTTCAAATACCTTTCTGACAGACAACCCATCACAAAAAGTTTTTCGATCTTCTTTTTCTTTCGTAATTTCGCAAACTGCAGTATGGTATTGATGCTTTCTTCTTTTGCATCACCAATAAATCCACATGTATTGATAATCACAATTTCACCATTAGGATTTTCCGCGTCATGTCTTACCTGATAACCGAGCACTTCAAATTGCCTCATCAATTGTTCCGAATCAACCAGGTTTTTCGAACATCCTAACGTAATGATATCAACAATCGCACTTTTTTTTATTGTTTCACTTTGAGGAAACACTATATTTTTTAAACTTGTCATTTACAAAATTCTACGTATAAACTTAAACAATGGAACTTCAACTAAATAATGATTCTACAAATTTAGTCCTGTCAAAAACCTGTAAATGTTCTATTCCTTCTCCCAGACCAATATATTTAACAGGTATTTTAAATTGATCTGAAATTCCAATAACAACTCCACCTTTTGCTGTCCCATCTAATTTTGTAATTGCCAGTGCAGTTACATCGGTTGCTTTTGTGAATTGTTTAGCCTGTTCAAATGCATTCTGTCCTGTCGAACCATCCAACACCAGCAGTACTTCATGAGGCGCATCCGGTATTACCTTTTGCATCACATTTTTGATCTTGGTCAACTCATTCATTAAGTTGATCTTGTTATGAAGGCGACCGGCTGTATCTATGATGACAACATCAGCGTTGTTCGCTTTTGCAGATGCTATGGTATCGTAGGCAACCGATGCCGGATCAGCTCCCATTTTTTGCTTTATAACCGGCACACCGGCTCTTTCTCCCCATATAACCAACTGATCGACGGCTGCTGCCCTGAAAGTATCTGCTGCTCCCAGATAGACTTTTTTCCCGGCTTTTGTGAATTGATACGCTAACTTGCCAATAGTTGTGGTTTTTCCAACACCATTGACGCCTACTACCATAATAACATAGGGTGTTTGAGGCAAAACATCATCAAAATCAATGGGTGAACCAGGATTATTTTCGGAAAGTAAATCGGCTATTTCTTCCTTTAGAATGACGTTTAATTCTGTCGTATTGATATATTTATCGAGTGCTACCCGTTTTTCGATCCGTTCGATTATTCTCAGCGTGGTTTCAACTCCTACGTCCGAAGTAATCAGCACTTCTTCCAGGTTATCTAATACTTCGTCATCAACCTTTGATTTTCCGGCAACTGCGCGTGTAAGTTTAGAAAAAACACTCTCCTTGGTTTTTGATAAACCCTGATCGAGTGTTTCTTTCTTCTGTTTATTAAAAATATTAAATAGACCCATAATTAAATTAGTAATTGATGCGTGATGGTATCATTGAATTCCAAAATCACACTTTATCAATTTGTTAGAATAGAATATTGATATTGAACCTACAAAATTACGTCTTTTTTCTGAACTTATAATAAAAAAAATCCCCTCATTTTATAATGAGAGGATTCATTCTTATTTTTTTAGAACGATATCTTTTATTTCACGAAATGATCTTTCACTTTATCGTTATGAACAATTTCTTCCTGGAACATATAAGCACCGGTTTTTGGTGATTTCACCATCTTAATAACCTTTGCAAATGCCCGTCCTTCTCCTTTTTGGATCGATGCAACCGTTTTCTTAGCCATGATTCAGTTTTTATTTAATTTCTTTATGAACAGTTACTTTTTTCAATATAGGGTTGTATTTCTTCAACTCCATACGTGCCGGGGTGTTTTTCCTGTTTTTCATCGTGATATAGCGTGATGTTCCGGGCATTCCGCTATCTTTATGCTCTGTGCATTCCAAAATCACTTGGACTCTTGCTTCTTTCGATTTTTTTGCCATGGTTAGTTTTTCTCCTAAAAATTATGCGTATAAATACCCTTTTTCTGACGCTTTTTTGATGGCAGCATCCAATCCAATTTTGTTAATGGTACGAAGTCCATTAGCCGATACGTTTAAGCTGATCCAGGTATCTTGTTCTACCCAGAAGAATTTCTTTGTAAACAGGTTTACATCAAATGTTCTTTTGGTACGACGCTTTGAATGTGATACGTTGTTTCCAACCATTGCTTTTTTACCGGTAATCTGACAAATTTTTGACATTTCTATATCTTTTTATTGTTTACATTTTTTCTCAAAAACAGTGTGCAAAAGTACAATTTGTTTTTCAAATATGCAAGTTTTTCACCCTTTTAATTTCAACAAAGTTGGTTTCGGTATATGGACTGAAAATAAACCACTGATTTTGTTTTAATTGATATTAAAGTATTTCTTTCAACAGGAGCAGTGAGGCCTGTGTTGCCCGTAGGATATTTTGATCCCGTAACGACCCGAAATGAAATTCCCTGCTAATCATTGTATCTTCCGAACATACAGCAATCCAGACTGTTCCAACCGGTTTTTCAGTCGTTCCCCCACTTGGCCCGGCAATACCGGAAGTTGCAATGGAAACATCCGATTTTAGCAGTTTGCGGACTCCTTGAGCCATTTGTTCAACCACTGCCTGACTTACTGCACCTTGTTTCTCTAAATCATCAGAGGATACTTGCAGTAAATTTATTTTCAATTCGTTTGAATAGGCTACTAATGAACCTTTAAAAAACTGAGAACTTCCGGCAATGGAAGTAAAAGAATGGGCTATATTTCCCCCGGTACAACTCTCTGCCGTAGCAACCATTTTACCTGAAGCAATCAACAAATTCCCAATGAGTTGTTCCATGGGGATATCCTCTTTGGCGACAATTGCACTCCCCAGCAGTTGGCTCAGTTTATCGAGCTGCTGATTCATGCTAAACTCCAGAGTCAAACTATCATCAGCCACCCCGCTTAATCTCAGTTTGACAATACCTGAATTGGGCAGATAAGCTAACCGCATGAAATCAGGTAACTCGTTTTCCCAATCAGCAATTTTCAGGGCCAATGTGGATTCAGGATATCCGAATACCTGCACCGTTTTATGCAATATTACCGGAGTACTGAATTTCAATTGCAGTCGCTGAATAATCTCAGTACTCATGGCATGCTTCATTTCATATGGAACTCCTGGCATGGATACAATTACTTTCCCATCTTTTTCAAACCAGGTGACCGGTGCTGTTCCCACTTCATTTT
The DNA here is from genome assembly GCA_903927945.1 of uncultured Bacteroidales bacterium. Taxonomy (GTDB): domain Bacteria; phylum Bacteroidota; class Bacteroidia; order Bacteroidales; family Paludibacteraceae; genus Paludibacter. The sequence continues at coordinate 18,634 of CAIYOZ010000091.1, forward strand.
GAATCACCGTACAGTTTTCAGGCACCATCGCCTGAGCTCTGGTTAAATCATTCATCACAAATCCAGGACGGGTTGAAAACAACCGGTTTATATTCTCAAGAACGTTTTCATTGAAAATTAATCTGGTCCCAAAATAATCCGCTAATGTTTGTTTGGTAATATCATCATTGGTAGGTCCTATACCACCTGTAAAAAGAACAACATCTGCCCGTTTTAAAGCCAGGTTTAGTGAATCTACAATATGAACAGCCTCATCATGAATTGAAGTGATTTGAACTAATTCAAATCCTGATTTATTTAATTCAGTTGCCATCCAGGCAGAGTTGGTATCAACTATCTGGCCAATCAGAATCTCATCGCCTATGGTGATGATTTCTACCTTTACGCGATTCGTTTCCATGATTATTTTCTGTTTTTTAATTCAACATCTGCTATTTCAAGTTGTTCATACCAGGCCTCACCAAACCTCCTGATTAAAGGCTCTTTTAAAAACGTATAAACCGGCACGCCTAGTTTACCTCCCAGCTTACGTGCACAATTGCATACGCTCCACCGGTGATAGTTTACGGCAATGTATTCATCATATTTTTGAAGTCGCACAGGATACAAATGGCAGGATATCGGTTTATAAAAATCGGTTTTCCCCTCTCTGAAGGCTTTCTCAATAGCACATTTACATTTCCCTGATTCATCAGTATAGGTAAAAACACATTCTGCACCATTCACAATCGAAGTAACAGGTTCACCATCATCATCGATATACGAAACTCCTTGTTTGTTGATTACCTCTTTTGATTTTTCAGTCAAATCATCCCAAATAATTGGTAAAAGATTTTCAATTATTTTTACTTCGGATACTTCTAATGGAGCACCATCATCCCCTTCGATGCAACATATGCCTTTGCAAACATCTAAATTGCAAACAAAACATTCATCCAGCAGGTCTAAGCTGATTATGGTATCATCTATCTGTAACATTTTCAAATTTGAATATTAGTATTTCCACCATCGGATTCCGTGAACTGACTCACCGGATATTCACGAATAATAAAAATGAAGTGAAATTGACTTTGTTAAATAATGAAAGCGTATCAATGATAGTTGATACGCTTTCTTTATCTAATTTTATATCAATTATTTTTTTACAGGAGCTTCCGGTTTTGCTGGTGTTTTAGTTGCTTCTGGTTTTTCACCAAAATTAGGAGCTACTACACCTGGTTCAGCTTGCTTGGCATGTTGATAATTTTCTTTTATTTCTGATTCAGTTGAAGCTTGTGGTTGATGTTTATGAACCCCAACAGCTACAATTGACAACACGACCACAAAGATCACCAGACCCCAGGTTGCTTTTTCAAGAAAGTCAGTTGTCTTACGTACACCCATTATTTGATTTGAAGACGAAAAACCGGCAGCTAAACCACCACCCTTTGAGTTTTGAACCAATACAAGCAAAGTAAGCAATACAGAAGCAATTACAATTAAAATAGTAAGTAGAACGTACATAATATGGTTTATTTTTTTGAGTTTACAATGACTTTTTCCAAAAAACGAATTTGGTCTGCAAAGTAAACACTTTTTTTCGGATTATTCAAATTTAAAGCCCTCAATATTTCAATTGCTTCCCGATATTTTCGTTCTCTAATGAGTTTCTTGGCGTTGTTTTCCGATATTTCTCCCTCATTCGGAGCAATAACAGCATTTGTGGTGATTTCCGTTGATCTATTTTCGTTCTCGATATTCAGGATATCGTACTCTTTTATGACACTTGCTTTCTTTGCCGGTGTAACTGCTGGTGCCACAACCAGGGCTCGTGCCGATTTAAGCCTCTCAGCAAGGTTTTTCAGGGATTGTCGGGTATCTCCTCCATCCGACTCTAAATTATTGATCATATCAAAATAATCCCCTGATGATTTTCCGGTCTTATTGCGTTGATAGGGTTCTGTGGATAACAACTTGTCTGGATGGAGATAATAATAGAACCAACGACGATTGGCACAATAGATGGATGCACTTTTCAAATTAGCAGCATAGTGTATGCTGTGAGATTGTTGCAATCCTTTCACAAACAGTAATCGTGCCTGTACAAAATAAGGATATCGTTCAGTCATTTCCTTTAAATCGGAAATATAAACTTCACC
>CAIYOZ010000092.1 GCA_903927945.1 uncultured Bacteroidales bacterium
ACCACACGCCTTTTACACCATGACGGATTTTTCGATAATCCTCAGAATCCAAGAAACCCATTCACAAACAACCCTTTAACACTCGCCCAAACAATGCTTTTTCCACCGATATAAAAGCCACATTCAAGGATGAAGAAAGTGGAAAACAGGTTTGTGTGGCAGGTAGGATCATGAGTCGTCGTATCATGGGAAAAGCTTCTTTCATTGAGCTACAGGATTCAAAAGGTCGTATTCAGGTCTATGTGAGTCGGGATGATATCAACACCGAAGCTCAGCCAGAAATGTACAATACTGTTTTCAAAAAGTTATTGGATATTGGGGATTTCGTGGGGATTAAAGGATTCACCTTCCGTACTCAAACCGGTGAAATCAGCATCCATACCCAGGAATTGAATGTACTTAGCAAATCACTTCGCCCTCTTCCTATCGTAAAATACAAAGATGGAGTAGCTTTCGATGCATTCGAAGATCCCGAACAACGATACCGTCAACGGTATGTGGATTTGGTGGTCAACGAAGGAATTAAAGACATTTTCATTAAACGCACCAAAGTATACCAATCCATGCGTGATTTTTTCAACGCACAGGACTACATTGAAGTGGAAACTCCAATTCTTCAATCCATACCAGGGGGAGCATCTGCACGTCCCTTTACCACCCATCACAATGCATTGGACATGCCTCTCTACTTGCGGGTAGCGGATGAGTTGTATTTGAAAAGATTGATAGTGGGAGGATTTGAAGGAGTATATGAATTCTCTAAAAACTTCCGTAACGAAGGAATGGACCGAACCCATAACCCTGAGTTTACGGCCATGGAAATTTATGTAGCTTACAAAGACTACAACTGGATGATGGAATTCACTGAAAACATGATTGAAAAAATCTGCCAGGATGTGAATGGTACGGATCAAATCACTGTTGGAGATAAAACCATTAGCTTTAAGACACCGTTCAAGAGGATTACCATGATTGATGCCATCAAAGAATATACAGGATTTGATATCAATGGGATGAATGAAGAGGAGTTACGCGAAGTATGCCACAAACTGCATATTGAAGCCGATGAGACCATGGGTAAGGGAAAAATGATCGACGAAATCTTTGGTGAAAAATGTGAAGGAAATTATATCCAACCCACATTCATTACTGATTATCCACGTGAGATGAGTCCACTTTGCAAACGTCACCGTGACAATCCGGAACTTACCGAGCGATTTGAATTAATGGTGAATGGTAAAGAACTGGCCAACGCCTATTCGGAATTGAATGACCCAATTGACCAATTGGGACGCTTTCAGGAACAACTGAAACTAAGCGAAAAGGGTGATGACGAAGCCATGTTTATTGATATGGATTTTGTTCGTTCGTTGGAATACGGTATGCCTCCTACCTCAGGAATGGGGATTGGAATGGACAGACTGGTGATGTTGATGACCGGACAACAAGCTATTCAGGAAGTGCTTTTCTTTCCTCAAATGAAACCTGAAAAGGCAGAAAAAAAAGACACCAATGAAAAATATACGGCAATTGGGATTCCCGAAGCATGGATTGAAGTGGTACAAAAAGCAGGAATTCAAACTGTGGATAGATTAAAAGGATTGAACCCTAATAAATTTCATCAGGACATTTGCGGTCTAAACAAAAAACTCAAGATGGAACTTACGAACCCCACAAAAGAAGAAGTAGCATTGTGGATCAGTAATAGTGAAATGATGTGATGATGAAATAATGTGATGATGAAATAATGTGATGATGTGAAGAAATTGCTGAAGACCGAATAATATCCGGAGACTTTAAACATTAAAAAGAAATGAACGAAAAAAGTAAAATTGCGGTTATAGGTGGTGGAAGTTGGGCTACGGCAATTGCTAAAATTACCCTGACTAATGCTGATAGCATCAATTGGTACATGCGCCGGCAGGAGCAGATTGATGAATTTATTAGACTTAGTAAAAATCCATCTTATCTGACGGGCGTTAAATTTGATACTGACCGGATACATTTTACGAGCGACATCAATAAACTGGTGCGTACATCAGATATATTGATTTTTGCAACTCCTTCTCCATTTTTAAAGCAACACTTAAAAAAGCTGAAACGTCCATTAGACAATAAATTCATTGTATCTGCCATCAAAGGGATCGTTCCGGATGAGAATATGATTGTTTCGGATTATTTTGAGCAGGTATATGGAGTTCCAAAGGATAATATTGCAGTGTTAGCAGGTCCATGCCATGCTGAAGAAGTGGCTCTTGAACGTCTTTCCTATTTGACATTTGGATGTACTTCCCGTGAGAAAGCCCGTATGTTGGCTCAACGCTTCAATACGAGTTTTATTCGTACCTCTATCAGTGATGACATAATGGGTATTGAATTTTCATCTGTCATGAAGAACATTTATTCCATTGCAGCAGGGATCTGTCATGGATTGAAATATGGGGATAACTTTCAGGCAGTACTTGTATCCAATGCCATACAGGAAATGAATCGTTTTTGCAATGCTACGAATCCGTTACACCGGGATATCAATGAATCGGCTTATTTGGGAGATTTATTGGTTACAGCCTATTCAAAATTCAGTAGGAACAGGTTATTCGGTAGCATGATTGGGAAAGGTTATTCTGTAAAAACCGCTCAGATTGAAATGGAAATGATCGCCGAAGGATATTATGCAACCAAATGCATACACGAAATAAATGAAAATTATCAGGTGAGTATGCCTATTGTGGATTCTATTTTTGAAATACTGTACAACAGATGTTCACCTACCATGGAAATACGAAAATTATCGGAAAGACTCAAATAGAAGTTTGCAGTAGGTAGAAAGTAGTAGGTAGTAACTGATAGTAAGTAGTATAAAAACGTAAAACGAGAACAACAAAACATCAAATTATTATAATATGCAAAACATTAAACTATCTATCGACAAAGCGTTTGGATTTATTTCCGAACAAAATGTGGCCGGATATAAAGCTCAGGTAGCCGCTGCAAATTTAGCTTTACATCAAGGTACAGGAAAAGGAAGTGATTTTTTGGGTTGGTTGAATTTACCTTCAACAATTGACGAAGCACATTTAACCGATATTGAAAACACTGCAAAAATTCTAAGGGATAATTGCGAAGTTGTGGTTGTTATTGGCATCGGTGGAAGCTACCTGGGTACAAAAGCAGTGATAGATGCCCTATCAAACAGTTTCGACTGGTTACAAACAGAGCGTAAATCTCCGGTTATTGTTTACGCCGGTCAGAACATAGGCGAAGATTACTTATATGAGTTACAAGAGCTATTAAAGAATAAGAAATTCGGTATCATTTCAATTTCGAAATCCGGAACAACTACTGAACCTGCATTGGCATTCCGGTTACTTAAAACCCAATTAGAAGAACAACAAGGAAAAGAAGCCTCTAAGAAACTTATTGTTGCTATCACCGATAAATCCCGTGGTGCTTTACGTACCCTGTCAACTCAGGAAGGCTATAAGACTTTCGTGATCGATGATAATATCGGCGGCCGTTATTCAGTATTGACACCGGTAGGTTTATTACCTATTGCAGTTGCCGGATTCAGTGTTCGTGACCTGGTTGCCGGAGCATTGAAAATGGAGACTGTTTGCGGGTTGGAAACTTCATTCGAAGAAAATCCGGCGGCACAATATGCTGCTGTCAGGAACGAATTGTATAAAAACGGAAAAGGTATTGAAATCCTTGTAAATTTTCACCCAAAGATGCATTATGTAGGCGAATGGTGGAAACAATTATATGGTGAAAGTGAAGGCAAAGAAAATAAAGGTATTTTTCCAGCTGCTGTTGATTTCACCACTGATTTACACTCTATGGGCCAATGGATTCAGGAAGGTGAACGAACGATATTTGAAACAGTTATCTCGGTGAAAGAAAGTAATTTTACAAAAATCTTCCCACATTCTGAAGCAAATCTTGATGGATTAAACTTCCTGGCAGGAAAAAGGGTTGATGAAGTGAACAAGATGGCTGAATTGGGTACTCAAATAGCTCACATTGACGGAGGTGTACCAAACTTAAAAATAGAAATGCCCAAATTGAATGAATACTATTTGGGAGAATTAATGTATTTCTTTGAAAAAGCATGCGGTATAAGCGGTTATATATTGGGTATAAATCCATTTGATCAACCGGGTGTTGAAGCTTATAAGAAAAACATGTTTGCTTTGCTTGAGAAACCGGGTTTTGAAGCGGAAACAAAAGCAATCAAGGCAAGGATATAATACTATTAAACGAAAGCAACTTTAAACAAAAAAACATCTGCAAGATTTTGCAGATGTTTTTTGTTTTATCATTAAGATTTCAAAAATCACTTTGCTAATTTGATCGGTGTTTTCAATATAAAAGAAACCGAATTATTTCCCATACTGTTAGTATTTTCAAAATTAGCATCAGAGCTTAAATAAAAAGAAATTTTAGCATCATTACTTGCTTTTTTAGCTACGTATTTAAAAGGGAAATATAAACTCGAGATTTTATTTTTAAATATAAATTTCCCCAATGAATAATTGGAAGTTGATGATACAAATACAGAATCAAGTGAATTGAGTGCCGGAAGTATTAATTTTGTTGAACTGGTATCAGATTGATTAATATTGTATGAAGAAAGGTTATTTGTAAACCCGTAAAGCAGTATCCTAAATGTGACCGTATCACCCACATTGATTGTATCCAGGCGATATACTCCATCATCTGTTAAATAGCTATTCAATGAGTCAGTTTTATTCACAAATGGACTTGATACGAATAATATTTCAGGAGTGGTGTTGGATGAGCCGTTTAAGTTACATGAAGTAAACGCAACTGCAATTAATCCTATAAGAATCGTTGTTAATGTTTTCATACCTGTTGTGAATTTGACGCAAAATTACAAATATTATACCAAAACTCCCTTATAAACACTAACAAAATCAAATAATAATTTTAAAAGAGTAATAAACCCTTTTTTATCCCGTCATTTATAAATATTGTCGGGGTGACAAGACTCGAACCTGCGACCTCTACGTCCCGAACGTAACGCGCTACCAACTGCGCCACACCCCGTTTGATATCATGTTGCAAATTTAGTAAATTATTCTTTTATTTGGAATATTCCTTATAAATAGTTTAATTTCCGACTAAAAATATTTTTCTAAAAGCACTAACATTCATTTATCTTAAACGTTTTGGATCAATAATGGTTAATTCGTTTGACAAAAATGGCTTAATTCACTGACAAAATAAGTATCTTTGCATAAAAATTTTAACTACATGTTTCTAACACAGATAGAGAATTTTATTCATAACCATAATTATCCTACTTTTTACCCGAAAGCCATATTCTTTGACATGGATGGTGTCCTTTTCGATTCGATGGGAAGTCATGCTACAGCTTGGGTAGCAGCTCTAAAACAGATGGGGTTGTCTTTTACCGAGAATGAAGCCTATATGAATGAAGGACGGAC
>CAIYOZ010000093.1 GCA_903927945.1 uncultured Bacteroidales bacterium
CCTCGATGTCGGCTCGTCACATCCTGGGGCTGGAGAAGGTCCCAAGGGTTGGGCTGTTCGCCCATTAAAGTGGCACGCGAGCTGGGTTCAGAACGTCGTGAGACAGTTCGGTCCCTATCTGTTGTGGGCGCAGGAAATTTGCGAAGGTCTGACACTAGTACGAGAGGACCGTGTTGGACGAACCTCTGGTCTACGGGTTGTTCCGCCAGGAGCACTGCCCGGTAGCTACGTTCGGTTAGGATAAGTGCTGAAAGCATCTAAGCACGAAGCCATCTTCAAGATTAGATTTCCATTGAGGGTCGTGGAAGACTACCACGTTGATAGGTTACAGGTGTATAACAGAAATGTAGAGCCGAGTGATACTAATTGCCCGATAGCTTTTTTTGTACCTTATGGTATTACAATGCTGACATGAAATTTTTCTCTTTCACCTCCAATTGTCCTTATACAGTTGTGTCTTTAAGTCCCCTTCAGGGGATTTAGGGGTCTTCTGAATCACTTAGGTGGTTATAGCGACAGGGTTCCACCTCTTCCCATTCCGAACAGAGAAGTTAAGCCTGTCCACGTCGATGGTACTGCAATTTTGTGGGAGAGTAGATAGCCGCCGTTTTTTTAAAAGCCTCATGTAACGTAATGTTATATGAGGCTTTTTTTGTGACTGAAAGTTTGGGAGGGAGTAAACAGGTGGACTTTGAAGACGGTGAGGACACTGGAGACCATGAAAAAATCCCCACTCAACTGAATGAATGGGGAGGAAAGTAAGATATTCAGTAATTATTATGCCAGTTCCTGACGAAGCTTTACGGGTAATCCGGCAACAACCAAATTATATGAATGATCAATCATTTCAGTGATTTGTTTGTGGGTTAGCCGATTATCAACATATACTGTATTCCAATGCTTTTTATTGAAATGATAGGCAGGTACAACCGCTTCATTTTCTTCACGTAAAGTAATTGCAAGTTCCGGATCACACTTAAGCGATATGCTGGTCTCTGAGGAGGATAAAGGTATAAGCGCAAACATTTTACCCTGAACTTTCAGTACTAATGTAACATCGTCAAAAGGAAAACTTTCTGTTGTTCCTTTTAGACTCAGACAATACTCCCTTAAATCCTCTATATTCATATCAATTGAATTTTGAATTTAAACTTCGTTATTTATGAAGCAAGATAATCATTTAAAAAATTCAATAATTCAACATCTTATTTCACTTCAACACCGTTTGTTACAGCAACTTTAGGCTGTATCAGCACGAGTTTCCCATCTGAATCTTCTGCGGACAATATCATTCCTTCACTCATGACACCGCGAAGCTTCCGTGGCTCGAAATTGGCTATAAAACAAACCTGAGTGCCAATGAGTTCTTCTGGGTTTGGATAATATTTTGCTATACCCGATAGGATTGTACGTTGTTCCATTCCATCGGCTATTCGGAATTGTAATAATTTATCCGCTTTAGGTACTTTATTACAATCTAGTACAGTTCCTACACGAATATCCATCTTCATAAAGTCTTCAAAAGCCACATTTTCTTTAACGGGTAAAGCTTTATAGTTAGCCGTTTCATTTGCCACCTTAGTATCCTGTAGCTTTTGAACCTGAGCCAGCATGGCTTCATCTTCTATCTTTTCGAATAACAATTCAGGTGTATTAAGTTGAGTTCCGGCAGTTAATAAATCAATTTTCCCCAAATCGTTCCAGCTGAATGAAGGCATACCAAGCATGGTACGTAGTTTCTCTGATGTAAAAGGGAGGAAGGGTTCAAAAGCAATTGCCAGGTTGGCTGCTATCTGAAGACTGAGATGCATGATGGTAGCCACTCTGTTCATGTCTATTTTAGCTACTTTCCATGGTTCAGTATCAGCAAGGTATTTGTTGCCGATACGTGCCAGGTTCATGGCTTCTTTCTGGGCATCCCTGAAACGGAAGTTATTTAGCAGTTTTTCAACATCAGCTTTTACATTTACAAACTCTTCCAGGGTCTGTTTGTCATAATCGGTGAGATGACCTAATGGTGGTACAATTCCCTGATAGTAATTTTGAGTTAGTACCATAGCCCGGTTAATGAAATTGCCAAAGATAGCTACCAATTCATTGTTATTACGAGCCTGGAAATCATTCCAGGTAAAATCATTATCTTTTGTTTCAGGTGCATTAGCTGTTAATACATAACGTAAGACGTCCTGCTTTCCTGGAAAATCAACCAGGTATTCATGCAACCACACTGCCCAATTGCGAGACGTGGATATTTTATCGCCTTCCAGGTTTAGGAATTCATTGGCCGGCACATTATCCGGTAAAATATAACTCCCTTCTGCCTTCAGCATGGCTGGGAACACAATGCAATGGAACACGATATTGTCTTTCCCTATAAAATGAACTAAGCGGGTTTCATCATCTTTCCACCATTTCTCCCAAGTGCCATATTTTTCAGGTTGACTGTCGCAAAGCTCTTTGGTGTTTGATATATATCCAATCGGTGCATCAAACCACACGTAAAGCACTTTGCCTTCTGCGCCTTCTACCGGAACAGGGATTCCCCAATCGAGATCACGGCTTACAGCCCTGGGTTGTAAGCCCATATCGAGCCAACTTTTACATTGTCCGTACACGTTTGGTTTCCATTCCTTATGGTCTTCAAGGATCCATTGGCGTAACCATGCCTCATGTTGATCAAGGGGAAGATACCAATGTTTTGTTTCTCTCATGACAGGAACATTACCACTGATAGCCGATTTAGGATTAATCAGATCGGTAGGGCTTAATGACGTTCCGCATGATTCACATTGGTCGCCATAGGCATTTTCATTGCCACAATGTGGACATTTCCCAGTGATATAACGGTCAGCCAGGAATTGTTCCGCCGATTCGTCATAATATTGCTCGTTGGTCTTTTCAATGAAACCACCTTTGCCTTCAATGGTTCTAAAGATATCCGAAGCTAGTTCCCTATGAGTTTTAGATGTTGTCCGTGAATAAATATCGAATGTAATACCGAATTCTTCAAATGATTTCTTGATGATGCCATGATACCTATCCACAATATCCTGAGGTGTTACACCTTCTTTTTTTGCTTTTATGGTGATAGGTACCCCATGTTCATCGGAACCGCCTATAAACAGCACTTCTTCTCCTTTTAGACGGAGATAGCGCACGTAAATGTCAGCGGGAACATAAACTCCTGCAAGGTGCCCGATATGTACGGGGCCATTGGCGTAAGGCAAAGCAGAGGTAACGGTGGTACGTTTAAAGTTAGTCATTTCTTGTTTTGGGTTAATCGATTGATGTAATTGGCGGATTTGATTGGTTCTGTTGTTACGGTATTCCAGAATAACGTACTGTACAATAAACCAAACAGGAGTGCAAAGATACGGACAAAATCTCAAATTTTAAGTACTTACCTTATGAAATGAAACCAATCCAGGCATGTTCGGTCATTGGTGCATATTTTCGAGACTATTAGATAAAGAACAGGCATTAATAATACAATAAAAGCAAAGTTGTAAAACTCTGCTTTTATTGTTCCCTCGCTAATCCAAATATTCTAAATCAAAGGATTTAAAGTATCTACATAATTACTTTTACCAATTTATTTTGTGTTCTGACCAGGTAAACCATTCTGTTCCCGCAAGGAATCAATATTTCCCCTCCATTAGATACACCATTGTAAATTTTATTTCCTGTAATAGTATAAACCGTTATTTTTTCATTTTGTGGAGCACCTTCTACAACAATCTGACCATTCGAAGCATATATTTTTACCCGATTGTCAATGTTCAGTTCTGTGGCTGTACCAATATCCGCTACTTCATTAATAATCTCAAACTGATTCCAATAATTGGTAGTTTGGTAAGCCGTTTTTGATCCTACTGGTACATTCAATATACAAGCTGGGTTCACTTCATAGAACGTATAAGGACAACCTGTTACCGGTGGATCAGTAGCTAAAATAGTTATCGTCAGCAAACGGTAGCAATATCCAAAGCAATTCTTACCAAGACTCGTGATCGTTGAAGGGATAACAACAGTTAACAGGTTGCTGCAGGCATAAAAAGCATTGTCGCCCAGAGTGGTCACCGAATTGGGAATGATGATGGAAGTTAATTTATCACACTCTTTAAAGGCTGTATTTCCAATGTTTGTAACTGAATAATTAAGTGAATTGTAACTCACAAGTGCTGGTATTGTGATATCACCTTGATAAGGAATAGAATAGGTGCTTACTTCAACTGTTCTGGGAGTTGTTGTTGAAGTAATATTAAAGTTCAGTCCTCCTACAAAAAATGTTTGTGCTGTAATATTTTGAATCAACAACACTGAAAAAAAGAATAATAGTTTTTTCATAATGTTTCTGTTAAGTTGATCGTTTTACAGAAAAAGGTTATTAGTAAAGAATAAAACAACTAATAACAATATAAGTTTTTAACTAAATGAGAATAATTAAAAAAACATTTTGTTAAACAATAATTATGTTTTTCGAGGAATTTGAAGAATTAATTACATTCGTTCGATGATTTTCCATTGTTAAATCTTAATGTGCAATTGAATTATTTTACAAGATGAAACCTGTTCGGTTATTTTTATATAATTTAGCCGACTGAATAATTGTTTTTGATATTCCTATTTAGGGTAAATAGTATCTGAACTACATAACTATCTAATTTTATATGCCTCGCGACAAAGCATTTCTTAAAGAACAGGTGAACGAACTCTCCAAAAAAGAATTGGTGGATATTGTCCTCAAACTGGCAGGGAAAAGATACAATTACGAATACCTGCTTGTCAATTTTCTGGATAAGGAGGGAGGAGAACAAATCTTATTTGAAGAAACAAAAGAAGATATTGATAAGCTTTGCCAAAAAGAGTATAAAGGAAGAACTATACAACATCAACTCGTGAAAAAACTGAATGCCTGTACCAAAAGGATAGGTGAATTTACGGTTGAAACAAAAAGCAAGAAGCTACAGGCTGATTTGATATTTTATGTATTGGAACTCCAATTTGATAATCCCTCTAAAGTATTTGGCGCCCGATTTTCAGGCTATGATTATAAGGTCGGTCTTTTACTTAAGAAATTGATCACGTTGGTTACAAAGAAACTTCATCCCGATTACCAGATCGACTATCAGGATAAAATAAATGAATTCCTCACCAAACTTCATAAAACATCTGATCGAATCAATACCATTTATGATTTGCCTCAAATGATTGAATAAACCCTGTAAACCGGATAAATCTTCGTATTTTTGTATCTTAAACAAAAAGATTGATTGCCATGTTGAAAAAATTAAAGCCTTACATGATGCCCATCTCTATAATGATTGGTGCTTTTTTTTATATTTTTTTCAACAAACTTGCTTTTCTGACTCCATACCTGATTTTTGCCATGTTATTCCTGACATATTGTAATCTGGAACTTAAAAACATGCGTTTATCAAGACTTCATTTGTGGCTGATATTAATTCAGGTATTCGGAAGTGTAGCCGTCTTTTATGCGCTTTCTCCATTCAATATTACCCTGGCTCAGGGAGCCATGATTTGTGTATTGGTACCTACCGGTACAGCCGCTCCTGTCATTACAGGCATGCTGAAAGGAGACGTGGGTAGCCTGACCACTTATAGCCTTATGAGTAACATTTGTGTCGCATTGGCAGCGCCTGTTATTTTCTCATTTGTGGGCAGCTATCAGAATTTGCCTTTCATTGAATCTTTCCTGACTATCGCCCAACGGGTATTCGTACTGCTGTTTCTTCCTTTAGCATTGGCAGTCATCGTGATAAAGTTTACCCCTAAAATTTCACACAAAATAGGATCCTATTCGAGTCTATCATTTTATATGTGGTCGTTGGCGCTATGTGTTGTGACTGGCAGGACCATGGTCTTTATCCTGAAACAGGATGGTGCAAGTCATTGGATTGAAATCTTAGTGGCGATAGGAGCTTTGGTTATGTGTGTCAGCCAGTTTGTGATAGGCCGGTTCATTGGTAGCAAGTATGATGATACCGTAGCAGGTGGGCAAGGCCTTGGTCAAAAAAATACCATACTGGCTATCTGGATGGCACAAATGTATTTAAATCCGATTTCATCCATAGGTCCCGGATCGTATGTATTATGGCAAAATATTATTAACTCCTATCAAGTCTGGCGTAATCGGAAAATTATATAGATATGTCTAACTAAATTGCGATGAATGCTTCCTTTGTATCGAACAAATCTCCTTTCAAATCAGTTAGTTTAATAGTAACTTTTAAAAATAAAACTTATGAATTTACTAGAACAATTGAAAACCATCACGAAAGTCGTAGCTGATACCGGTGACTTTGATTCCATGAAAATGTATCATCCCACGGATGCCACTACCAACCCATCGTTGATTTATACAGCTTCAAAAGATCCTAACTACAAAAGCCTTCTGGATGATGCCATAAAATTTGGTAAAAATGCTTCTTCCGATAAGACTGTTCAGTTAAACCGGGCGATGGACAAATTGGTGGTTAATTTCGGGTTGAAGATACTGGCAATTGTTCCGGGCCGTGTGTCTACTGAAGTGGATGCACGGATGTCATTCGATACGGAGGCCAGCATTGCAAAGGCTCATGAGTTGATTAGCCTGTATGAAGCTAATGGTATTTCCCGGGAACGTATTTTAATAAAAGTGGCTTCTACATGGGAAGGAATCAATGCGGCTGAGAGACTCGAAAAAGAAGGTATTCATTGTAATCTGACTTTGCTCTTCTCGTTTGCCCAGGCAGTCCGGTGTGCAGATGCCAAGGTGACCCTGATCTCTCCATTTGTGGGGCGTATTCTCGATTGGTATAAAAAGGACCGCGGAGTTTCAGAAATTGCACCTACCGAAGACCCTGGCGTAAAATCGGTACAGGAAATATATAACTATTATAAGAAGTTTGGCATTCCTACCACGGTTATGGGTGCCAGTTTCAGGAATGTCGGTGAAATTATTGAATTGGCGGGCTGCGATGCCTTGACGATCTCTCCTGCTTTGCTCAAAGAACTTGAAGGGACAGAGGCAGTGTTGGAGAGAAAACTTGATGAAGCCAAATCAAAATCATTGGATATCAAACGTATTCAACTGGACGAAAAGTCCTTCCGGTGGATGCTGAACGAAGACGCTATGGCCACTGAAAAGCTCTCGGAAGGAATTCGTAAGTTCTCTGAAGATTTGATTAAACTGGAGAAGTATATTGCGGATATGCTTTAAAGCATCGGGCATTCAATTAAGAGTGTTGAATATAAAATGCAAAAAGAGGAAAGCCTTATTGGTTTTCCTCTTTTTTGCCGAAAAAAAATGTTATTTCTCTTTGTTTTCCACCATTTCCGAAAAGCTCTTGGCAGCTTTTGTGAATTCTGATGGCATCAAAACAATGGTGGTGGTATTATTGTCAATCCCTATTTCAGATAACATCTGCATACGGCGAAGTTCCAATGCTATCGGACTACCTTCCATGACTGTGGCGCCCTGTGTCAGTTTGATCGATGCTTCCAGTTCAGCCTCGGCTTTTACAATGCGGGCACGCTTTTCGCGGATAGCTTCCGCTTCACGGGCCATAGCGCGTTGCATGGCTTCAGGTATCTCCACGTCCTTCATTTCCACCATTTCGATCTTGATACCCCAGGGCTCTGTGATCGAATCAACGTTCTTCTGGAGGGTGGCATTGATTTGTTCCCGCTCTCTCAGTACTTCATCCAGTGAATGTTGTCCGATGATATTTCGCAGGGCAGTAACCGAAAACTGATATACCGCTTTGTAATAATCGGCCACCTGGATAATCGCACTTTCAGGGTTTGTGATCCGAAACCAAAGTACTGCATTCACCTTGATGGTCACACTATCCTTGGTGATAGTTTCCTGTTGTTCCAGGTCCACCGTTTTGGTACGGATATCTACCCGTTGTTGGGCATCAATAAAGGGGATAATCCAATAAAGACCCGGTCCTTTAATTGATTGAAACCGACCTAGTCGAAAAATAATAGAACGTTGATACTCCTGGCAAATTCTAAATCCTGAAATTAGTAACACGACAATTGCCACAATGATCAAACCGAAAATAGGGAGGCTTTCCATTTTTTTGCTTTTAAAGGTGAATTAATCAGATGATTATGTTTGTTAATTGTAAATATTGAATATCCCTTAATCTCTACTGGTACTGTATATAAATTGGCAACGGCTTAAGTTTCATCACTTCTTCCGGAGTCATCATATGGTGAGGTTCTTTTTTTAGGTCGTTTATATAGAAAAGTTTGAAACCTGTAAATTGAACCGGTTCCTTGAAGATAAAGAAATAATAACTTCCTTTCTTCAGTGATGGTTCGCCCCATCCATCCATATTCATGACAATCTGAACTTCGGGATGTAGTTTTATATTCTTAGAATTGGTGATCATGTGTTGCGTAAACCGGTGCACGATGAATACCTTTGGGGTAAGGTGATTATCCCTGACCAGTTTTGCCAGGTAATTGGAGCAGTAATTAACGTCGCTTGCATCAAAAGTACCAATGCTGGTACTTGGCCTCTTGCCGTTTTTCATCGAGAACTCAGGGTCAAGGCCTAAATGGACGAATGGCAATTTGAGATATTTCTCCAAACGTGGCAACTCATCTTCAATCCTGCTCAATCCTACCTGTATGTCCAAAAAAACGATCATATTCTTCCTCATTTTGGCAATGGTCAGCACCGAATCAATTTGCTTATCAGGCATTCGGGTTCGGAATTTACCATCTTTCCCTTTCGTACCCGAAGCAACGACAGCAATATAATGAAGTGCCGGTTGTACAGGCATTTTCGGATCTGCCTTTTCCCATTTCTTGACTTCAATGTCCATTTTGGCTAACATTTCCTTGGGAGGCAATAACCCCAGTATACCCATCTTCTTCGAATACAGGTTGCCATAATACGCCACAATTCTTTTATAAGGCAATATTGATCCCGGTAGTGGGTTTGGTTGATTCTTCACAGGCCAGCGTCCTGTGGTATCTCCATTAGCCAGTGCAGCCACCAGCTTGTTATGTGTCACCGGATCAATAGGCGAAGGAGCTGCTGTAGTAGTAGTATCCACTTCCTTGGTGGTAACCTGAGTACTGTCTGTCTTTTTCGACGGATCGGTGGTCTTCTTGGAAGGATTGCTGCAATTCGTAAAGAATCCCGACAGGGTTATGGCAAATGCCATCCCAATAAATAATTGTTTTTGTTTGATCATTTTGTTTTATACGTTGGACAAGGATTTGTTAGATCCTTTATTGGATACTTTTTATTTATTATTTCATGCCAAAAATACGAAAATTAATTAATTAAACAAGTATAATTAAACAAAAAAACAGAATGGAATATTCTAGTATTTTGTTTTATTTCAAAAAATAAACTAAATGGTAATAAATGGCAAATGTAAATGAATGACAATAATTTTTAGGTTTCGTAGATTTTAAATTGAAATTTTAGATTGAAATGGAAAAAGTTATTCAATAACAAATTTAAAACTATCGTATATGAAAAAGCTAATCTTATTATCAATGATTTTATGCTGTTCCATGAGTTATAGTCAGACAAACGACACTATTTACTTCAAAAATGGAACCGTGGTAGCTGTTTACAAAGTGATAGGAATTTCAGATAGTCAGCTAACCTATTATGCAACTGTTGACCAATCTTCGGACGAACCGCTGGCGATTGATACCAGCTATGTCAGTAAATACTCTCAATTCCTGAATACTCCGGCTCTTGAACGGGCATACGATCTCGAAGGTGCCTATTTTGAGAGGAATAAAGGTAAAAGCGAATTAGATTATAAAGTTGGTTGGATTCAATACAATCTAAAACGTTTTAATAGGGAGGAAGGAGTTAGTCGGCTTTTCTGGGGATTGGGAATTATCTCCGGTGGAGTATATGCGTATGATCAGGTTAAATATAAGAATCTTCTGTATGTAGCAGCCGGACTGGGAGGTATAGGTTTTCTTTTACACCTTAATTCTTACAAGTGGATTAAAAGGGCCTCCATACAAACAACATTCAGTGGGGTTTCCCTGAAAATGAAATTGTAAGAATCTTAGTTGAGTGATTGCTTATGAATAATAATTCTTGACATTCATGTCCTAAATAAAAAAACCTGACTATCTCAATTGATAATCAGGTTTTTAATTATTGTAAATATGTTGTCTCACAAGAACACCTTTATATCATATTTGTATTTATTGAATTTACTTAAAAACAGTTATAAAATATACTGATAATCAATGAAATGATACAATGTTTTATTCAAAACAGTTAAGTTAAATAAAGATAAATAAGAATTTATTCTTACCATTATTCTTACCATACCTATTTTTATGGTAAGAATTTAATATCTTTGCATTGTGTTTAACCAATCATACTACTACAATGGCAAAAATAAGTTTTTACCTCACCAACCCAAAGACAAAAAACGAAACGAATCTTTTTTGTTTTATCAATTACGGACTGTATAGAGTTGACAACGGCGCAAAGAAGTATTTGCCCCTGAAGTATTATACAGATATTGAAATAGTACCGGATTTATGGAATAAAGACCTTAACAGGGCAAAAGAATCTAATAAGTGGGCAAACCTCGAGACGTTTGATGTAAGTATAGCAGCGGTCAAAGAATCGGCTAAAAACAACTATGATAAAATCAATAATCGAATAGCTGATTTTGAAACCAAAACCAAAGAGATTATCAATAGACTTTCAGATAATGGAAGTGTACCATCACATGACAAAGTCCGTATTGAATTAGATAAAATTTTCAAACCTACCAAAGTAATTACCGGAACCGATCCAAACGAAACCCCTAAAGATTTATTTCAGTTTATCGACCACCTGATTAAAACATCACCCAACAAACATTCAACAATAAAAAGTTTTATGGTTGTAAGAAAGAATCTTCAGGACTACCAAAAGGCAAAGAAAACGGTTTTAAATTTCAGTAGTATAGATATTGATTTTTACAACTCATTTACTGACTACCTGAAAAAACCGACACGATCAAAGACAAAGACCGGCAAACCCATATCAAAACCCGGACTATCAATGAACACTATAGGCACCCGAATAAAGATACTCAAAACCTTTTTAAGTGAGGCAAACGATAGAGGTATTAATGTACCGCAAGACTACAAAAAGAAATCATTCAAAGTAACGAAAGAGGAAACAAACTCAATCTATCTGAATGAATCGGAATTGATGCAAATTTACCACATTGAAACATCGCCCGAGAGTTTGGATATTTTGAGAAAAGAATTTAATACCGATAAATTACCAGAGTATTTGGAAAAAGTCCGGGATTTGTTTTTAATCGGATGTTATACAGGGTTACGATTTTCTGATTTGTCGAAACTGAATAAAGACAATATCACAGGCGACAATACGATAAACATAACTACTCAAAAAACAAATCAGAAAGTAATTGTACCAATCCACCCGATAACGAAACAGATATTTGAAAAGTATAATTATCAATTACCCAGGGAGATCAGTAATCAGAAATTCAATGAGTATTTGAAAGATGTTGCGAAAATAGCCGGGATAAACGAACCCATAACAACAGAATCAACAGTAGGAGGTTTTAAAGTATCGCACACCACCGAGAAATATAATATGGTAACGAGCCACACCGCCCGCCGTTCCTTTGCGACCAATGCATTTTTATCAGATATGCCGAGTATATCAATAATGAAAATCACAGGACACAAAACAGAATCCGCATTTATGAGGTATATAAAAATGAGTGCAAAGGATAACGCTATCAAAATGCAATCACATAAGTTCTTTAATCCGATGTTAATCGCCAAATAGTTGAGGTATGAGCTACAAAGATTTAACAATTATTGAATTTATGGATACTATTTTAGGAAAACGGAAATCACAAGATATAGAACCAACTATATCTGAATTTGATATGTCAGACTATTTAGAAAATAAAACCTCGACTTTTTCAAGAGACAAATTTGATACTCTGATTAAAGTTATTAGAGACCATATTAAAAGTGCTGAATATAAATATAAAGAATTTAAAGAAGCAGAAGAATCAGACGATGATATTTATAGAATTAAAATGACTGGTTTCTTCGCACCAAAGTTTGATTATGAAAAGTTATTCAAATTTTCAGAAATTGCTGAACGAGAATATAAAAGAGTAATTGAATCAACTTCCACGAAAACAGAAAACAAGGAACAACAACCACCAAAACAATCGATAACCTTTTACCAGCTATTTAAAAACCCCTATAATAAGGATTTAGAAACGTTTAAAAAGAATTTGAAAGATATAAATTTGATAGATAAAAACAACCAATGGCGTACCGTGGACAACAATGGAAAGAAAACGCCGACAAAAGATATTGGAAAGTTTTATAAATGGTTATATAATGAAACAACTGTATTTGATAAAACGTCGGATATGACAGCTCACTGTATTTGTTTTTGTGCTGAATTTGGAATAATAGCATACGAGGAGACAAAAAATAAACCCATGACAGGACGAAAAGTTACTGCAAAATTAATCAGGGAAGCCGATAATTATTCTGAATTTAAAGAGAAATACGACACTACTTTTAAAACGTGGATAAACAAAGAAAAGTAAAAAATTCATTTCCGTATATTCCGTTTATTCCGTAGCGGAAACGGCGGAAATAAAGATTAATAAGATAGAATTTTATTTGCATAAACTTTTAAAAACAATGTTTATGCAAAACGAAATCATTCTAAACGGAATCAGTTTTGAACAGTTACAAGACAGTTTCAGAGCTATCGTACAAAGTGAAGTACAAAAAATTGTATCAGGTCTAACCACCGCCCAGGAACCCACCCCCGAGTTGATCACCAGGAAAGAAACAGCCCATATTTTGGGTATTTCCTTACCTACTTTAAACGAATGGACTAAAAACGGAACATTACCCGCTCAACGCATCGGCACCCGGGTACGTTACAACAGAGCCAGCGTATACAATTCTTTGAAAGACATTGAAACTCTAAAGTATAGGAGAGTGTAAACAATGGCAAAAAAGAAGTGTTTAACCCCAACGGCCGCAAAAGGATTATTTATTCAAAATGTAATCCACTCCGATATATTTGATTTAACCCAAGAATCAGGCTCAAATTTGCCCTTTACTTATTTCCGTAAGAGTTTACCCATTCAACCGTATTTAATCCAACATGGAGCCTTATTTGTGGCCGAGAGCCACAAAGGAGCCGTTAAGGTTTTGCATACCGGATTGAAACGTACTAAATACAATTCAATCTTTTACGGGGATGTGTACGATCAATTAACCAGGTTGAAAAGTTTGATATTATTTCAACTCATGCCGGGAGCCTGTAGTTACACTGTTTTTCTATTCGTTGGATATTATCCAAGGAGTTTGACCAAAGTTATAAATGAAATCTTATAACTATGATAGACGGAATAAAAACATGGCACGCCAAAACTAATTTGGATATTCAAAGTTTCAATTATAACGGGTTGAGTTTAACCCGGAACAAACACGATGGATATACAATAAATGGAAGTTTTCACAAATTTTCAAACGATGGGTTACATAACGCAAATGATTATTTATTGAGTGATTTAAAAAACACCCTTAACAAATTGTTTGATGATATAGGATTAAACCCCGAGATCACCCTCATCAATGGTTTTGAATTTGGAGTTAATATATTACTGCCATTCAACCCAAATCGAGCATTAAAACGTCTTATTCTACACAAAAGTAATTCAGGCACATGTAAAAAAAACTATACGGAATTTGAATATAAAGATTATTCATTTAAAATTTATGACAAATCAGAATTAACAGACTTAGAGCCGTACCATTCAGGAAACATTTTGAGGGTTGAGATCAAAGTGAGGAAAATGAGACACATTAAAAATCAGGGTGTATATTGTAAGGTGTTATCTGACTTGTTAGATGTTTCAGTATGGGAGCGATTAGAATTAATTTTGATTGAAACAATAAATGAATGTTTGATAATTGATTTTTCAGAAACAGAAAGTAAACGATTATCTGAAAAGGAGAGAATCAAATACCTCGAATACATTAACCCCCGGTATTGGGAAAATCTACACGAAAACAGAAAGATATACAGCCGGGAGCGGGAACGGTGC
>CAIYOZ010000094.1 GCA_903927945.1 uncultured Bacteroidales bacterium
ATCTCCGGAACCGACTTCAACAAACCGCTCGACAACAAATGCGCTAAGTGCCTGGCGTCTCGTTTGTCAGTCTTGACAAAGTCTCCAACCGCTACCGGCATCTTCGACGGCGGCGTCACGATCACTTTCACTCCTTGTTTCTTTAACCAGTTGACCGTTTAGGTTAAATAACTGAACTGTTGATTCCGAATTTAATCTATTTTCAAGTTCAACAGTCAGATACCTGCTTGCAGGAACCGGATATACGGAAACATTATTTGCATCATTGTTTGTCTCAATACCGGTTGCAAGTGTTGTAAAAGCAGTATCCAGATAAAAACTACCTACCCATGTATAAGCTTTTATACGCACCGTATAATGTGTATTTTCCGTTAAACTGGCAGCATGATAGGTATAGTTTATCATTGAGCTGGTTGTATCGTAATAAACATAAGGTGTGTGAAAATGATTCAAACCCCCGCCTGTAATTTCCGATTTCAATTTTATAGGAACTTTAAAGCCCATTGCCTGAGCATTGATATCAGCGGATGTACTGGTGACATTTGAGGCTGCTAAAGCCTGGAAAAGTGTATATGGATTACCCATAAAGAAAGCTTTTATGTCAGTATATATTGTATCGGAAGCATAGGCTGCTTTCACGCGATAGAAATTTAGCGTTCCTGGTGTTAAAGAACTTGGATAACCTCTGAATTCATGATTGTTTGCGTCGGATACGGTTGGATAATTACTGGTAGTGGTCATCCCCATTGCAGGAGTTAAGCCATATTCAAAAGATAAATCAGCATTAGCCGGTGAACCAAATATTTTACCGTTCAGTTCTGCATATCCCGGGCCATAAACATCGGCACCGGTATTTTCAAATGCAAACGGAAGGAGTCCTGTATTGAAGCTCATATGTTTTCCATTAGCGGTTCCGTGAGAATTAGCAGCAGTAAAGTAATAGAAATATTTAGTGCTGGCTGACAGGCCATTAACAGTTGCCCAAACTATCTGAATGGAGTCTACCACTTTACGTTGAACCGGAGTAGCAGTGGAAGTAGCAAAGGTTGAATCGATAGAATAAACAAATGAATATGAAACTGTATCTCCGTTTCCGTTGACAGCACCGTAAAGATTAAAATTATGGGAACCCAGCGTATCGTGGCCCATAGTATATGCTTCGGGTGGATTACCTGATGAAAGTGTACTGAAATTTACTTCAGTATAAAAACTACCTACCCAGGTATAAGCTTTAATACGAGCATTGTAGGTTGTGTTTTCAGTTAAATTGGTAGCACTGTAGGTATAGTTCATTGGAGAAACCGTTGTATCAAAATACACCAGAGGAGTATGTAAATGATTGATACTTCCGCCGTTAATTTCAGACTTCATTTTTACCGGAACATGAAAACCCACAGCCTGTGCATTGATATCAGCAGATGTAAGTGTTACGTTTGATGGAGGTAAACCCTGAAACTGTGTATAAGGGAAACCCATATAGAAACCTCTTATATCGGTATAAAGAGTATCTGTAGCAGTTACTGCTTTTACACGATAGAAATAAAGAGTACCCGGTGTCAGAGAATTTGGATAAGCTCTGAATTCATGATTATTTGGATCAGTAACAGTTGGATAATTGCTGGTAGCAGTCAACCCCATGGCCGGTGTTTCCCCATACTCATACGATAAATCAGCACTAACCTGACACCCAAATATTTTACCGTTCAGTTCTGCATAACCGGGACTGTATATGTCGGCACCTGTATTTTCAAAAGCAAAAGGAAGAAGACCTGAATAAAAACTCATGTGAACTCCGTTAGCTGTACCGTGAGATGTAGTAGCTGTCAGATAATAAAAGTACCTGGTATTGGAAGTAAGCCCGTTAATGGTCGCCCATACAACCTGAATGGAGTTAATTACTTTGTTCTGCACAGGGCTTGTTGTGGATGTGGTAAATGTTGAGTCAGTAGAATAAACAAAGGAGAACGCTGCATTATCACCATGCGCATTAATAGCTCCATAAAGGTTATAGCTATGTGAACTCAGAGAATCGTGCCCCATGGTATATACATCGGGTTGTTGCGCATATCCTGCAAAGCAGATTGCAAGGAGGAAAAGGAGAAAAGTAATTTTTGTTTTCATTTTTAAAATGTTTGTGATTAAAATTTTTATAAAAATAAGGAAAATTCAAAGATTGTTTTAAAAAAAATTAAGAAAAATTACA
>CAIYOZ010000095.1 GCA_903927945.1 uncultured Bacteroidales bacterium
CCCACTTCGGTTTCGTCCAGTTTCCCCACAAAAAGCATATCGTTCATATTGGCCACCGTAGCAATGGTAGTTCCATCGTTGAAATTATTCGACTGAATCACGGAATTTCCTACTTTTATTGGGATATCCAGAATAGTTCCGTTTATGGTGGAACGAACCAATGTATTGCTTATTTAAAATTATATTAAAATGTTGGTTATATGCTTACAAAAATAATTCTTTGAACCGTATTAAAGTGGGATTAATTGATCTTAAAGGTGGACAAAATGCCAATAATAACATCACATTGCATTTTAGAATGCATTAAATTAATCTGAGATTAAAAAATAAGCTTTTGTGTTCTTATCCGACCATTGCTATCCTTTATCCGCAGGAGATATATACCTTTGGAAAAATCTTTCACTGAATACGTATCACAATTTTCTGAACTGCCCATTATTTTACCCGTCGTAGAATACAGTTGAATACTTGCCGTTTGATGGAGATAAATAATTTTGTTTACCATCGTTGCCGTAACAGTTGTTTCCACCGGGTTTTCAACTGACGTAGGTATTGAAGATGCTTTACTCAATTGGCCGAACAGTCCGATACTTTTCACGCTATACACTCCACTTATACCTGATTTATCGGTATAGGTGGTATCGGTCACAGCTGTTAAATAGTTTCCATCTTTCAATACGACATATCCCGAGATGCTATCCACTTTATTCCATGTGATGGAAGACGGAGCGAGACTAATAATAACAGGTGATGCCGGAGCTACACAAAGTGGAATCGGATTGTAAACCGTGGTGCCATTTTCAAGGCTAAAGATATGAGTGGTGGTCATTAAATTATCCACATCCGCTTTCGGCAGTTGAAAGCTCCAGCTGATCCGCCCGGATACATCCACCGGATTGCCGTTCACATCCATGCTGTTATATTCGGCGAAACTAGCCGTCGTTTCATTTCCACCCCAAGCTTGCCAACCAGCTGCATTGATATGGCTTCCCAATTTGCAATTCAAATAAATTGATCCTGAAGTTGTATTCCAGGGTCTGCCCAGGTAACAAGCGCCAGCCGCAACGTTGCTATTGGCAGTCAGGTTGCAGTTGCGAAAGAAAAATCCGACACGAATGAATTTACCACAGACAGTAGCTGTCTTGGATATTGAAACATCAGCATCTTCAGGAGCAGTAGCACAACCGCCACTCACCGAATTAATCGTGCAATTGTCGAAGATGTTTATTCCTCCGGCATAAATAAAATCAGTTGCGCCTTCTAACCAGCAATTTTCAAAGTAACCACGGGTGGCTTTCCTGGAACGATAGGTGTCCTGATATCCTAGGAAGCGACAATTTTTAAATGTTTGACGATCACCGGCAGTGTACATTGCTTCGGCCATTCCGGTATTACCCGCTGTATTCTGTACGGTCAGGTTCTCCGCATAAAAGTCCTTTGCATAAATCTTTACGGTACAAACATCTTCAAAAGTTGGTGAACCGGAAGCTGCCCTTGATTGGGAGTGGGTAATAATTACCCCATTAGCGCTTTCGCCTATTAAACTGATGAGTTTAGCGGAGGCAACCGTGCTGCTGCCTACGGTAACCTGCTCGTTGTAAATGCCATTTTTGACAAATACAATGCTTCTGACGTTGTCGGGACATGCGTTCAGCGCTGCCTGAATGGTAGTGTAAGTACCACTTCCATCGGTTGCAACGACAGCCTGAAAGACCTGGGCGCTAGTGCTGACGCAACTAAAAAGCAGAAGAAAGAAGAAAAGTTGTTTCATAGGATTCCCTGAATAAATTAAAGCTTTTCTTATGAAGTTTTTGTACTTCATAAAAAAAGCTTTGTGTAATTATTGAAATGGATCAAAACCATTCACCAGCCAGCCACTTGTTTGTTTGATGGCAGGACTGCGAGTAAGTATGGATGTCGGTATATCGAAGAAATTATAACTTCCGGTGGAAGTGGCATTCAACGTCGCTTCATCGGTAGATGTTATATAATTGATTCCTTTTACCAAGGGACCAGTACTCATTTTAGTTAAGGTAAAATAACTGGATACTCTGCTTAAGCTGATAGTATCCCGTTTTGCAGGATACAAGAAAATGGCTGTATCTTTGGGGTTTTTCAAGGTGAATTTATACCCTGATCCACTCTTTTTCCACAAGTTTAATTTGAGTGTGTTGGTTCCTAAATCGTTGGTGAACATGTTCCAGCGACGAAGATCGAAGATCCGTTTTCCTTCAAAGGCAAATTCTACGCGACGTTCATTCATCACTAATTCCCTTCGTGAATAGCCTGCCGCTACACTGGCAGCAATCCCATAGGTGCCATCTGCACCTGCAGTAATGCCGGCTCTAGCCCTGATGGCAATCATGGAAGCATCCCCGGTGGCATTATCTCCTGTTTCATAGGCACATTCAGCCAGGTTTAACAGAACTTCTGCATAACGCATATCGATCCAATCGGTATAGTCCTGGGACATAGCAGTATTCCCCACCAGGTTCGGATCGACCATTTTACGGCAATAAAATCCTGTCAATGAAATTTTATCGGTAGTCGCATTTTCGGCATAATACGTAGTATGGGTAATTGCTCCAGTCACGGGATCTTTTACATCCTTGGGACATGAATAGAACCATTGACGACGGTTGGCCGCCCCATTTAAGGGATAAGTACTACCGTTGTACGCCACTGTAGCATAAAAACGGGGATCACGGTTTTTGTAATATTGGGTGATATCGGCATTCCCAATGAAATTTCTGTTCTTATCGAATGCCGGACTTCCATCAATCATTGGGAATGAAATTACCAAATCCCAGGTAGGAGTATTTGATGGACGACCAGCTGAATTGGAAAGCTCATTCGGGCAAACCGAGAGATCGTAGCCATGATAATACTGATTCTGCAGATAGGGTTTCACAAGGAGTACCTCTTTATTGGTGGGTGCTTTTGTCAGAAATATCTTGTTGAAATCTTGACCAACTGGCAACTGGGATATTCCCGGAGCGCTGGTAATGTCCATCAAGGCGTATCCATCTTGGGTACATAAATCACGTGCGGTTACGTTGGCCGTATAGGCTTCCTGCCAGCGGGTAATGTCATTGGTCGGGTTAAACTGGGGGCTGGCATAGAAAAGCAGGATACGTCCTAAAAATGCAGCCGCAGCTCCACGGGTGATCCGTGCATACTGATCGGAAGTCCAGTTTGCCGGTAAATCCTGAATGGCCAGTGTCAAATCCTGTCTTAAATAATTAATACATTCCGAAGTTTTATTCCGGGGTTGGTTTGTCAGGCTGTCAGGACTTGTATAATTCACCACATCACGCATGTAGGGAACTCCTCCGTATAACTGGATCAATTGCCAGTGTTGATATGCCCTGAAAAAGTAGAGTTGCCCCATCACCTTGTTCCTGGCATCACCGGTCAGTGTGGAAGCCTTCATGTTGTTTAATGCAATGTTAATATAACGGATATTATTGTAAGTAGTAGTTGAATAGTTTCCCACACTTCCGGTAGTTACAGTTCCCAGTAATAAGGAGCTGCCCATATCTGCGGTTTCATCAGAAATGCTTGATAATGATCCTAATCCGAAGTCTTGGCCCCCAAAGGCAGGCATACAGGAATTGTAAATGTTGTTGATGTATAATTCTGCATCAGGCTCACTATTCCAAATACCGGGATTGATTGCTGATTGATCCTTTATTGTCAAATAGTCACTGCACCCTGCAAAAGCCAACAGTAAACAAGTTAATGGTATGATATACTTGATTTTCATATTGATTTAATATTAAAAGTTAAGATTAAGACCTAGATTAAATGTTTGAAGCATGGGATAATCAGACCAGAATCCGACACTGGCATCCTTGTAAGGATATGGGTTTATGATGGTCCATAAGTTTGTGGCGGAGGCAAAGATTTTAAATTGATCAATCCCGATTTTCTTGCTGAATTTTGCTGGCAAAGAATACGCTACATTTAAATTACGCAAACGCAAGGTATTTCCATTCCGCATCCAGAAGGTGGAGGGATTAGCTGAAAAACTATACGAATCCAATCGTGGATACTTCGCATTTACATTGGTTGTAGTCCAGTAATTTCCTGACCAGATAGCCAGTTGATTCGAGGTCTCGGATAAGAAATCACCTGTACGGCCTCCTCCTGAATTCGCTGTATAAAATGCTTTTTCAAAAAAGACGTTGTTTCCAAACTGACCGTTGAACAAGGCATCCACACTGAATGATTTCCAGGTAAAACCTAAACTAAATCCATATTCATAAGGAGCTGAATCATATTTGTTAATTGTACGGTAGTCATCGGTTGTAATTTGTCCGTCCGGTTTTCCATCATGCCATTTCCCGGCGGCATCCTGATAAGCCGGGCTACCTACATCTTTAAACATTAACATGCCGGGTGCAAACGAAGTGGAAGGTACTCCTAATACAGAAACAGAACCTGTTCCACCGGGAGTGTGCGATTTCAATTCAGCAATGTAGGCGTCTACCTGAGCCTGTGTACGGGCTATTCCTTCACTGGTGTAACCAACACCGCCACCGCGGATACGACCATTTTCATCCTGCCAGGTTCCGACAACTCCCGGATTTTCATTCTTCTTAATGACTTTGTTGGTTGCATAGGAGAAATTACCTTTTACCATAACGCCCCAGTCTTTATTTAACTGTTTGTTATAGGCAAGTTCCAATTCACCACCCCATGAATTTTGAATACCAAAGTTGGCTTTTGGAGTAGTTGTGCCTACTCCGGAGGATTGTGGGAAAGTACTGGATAACATGTCCAGGATATCAAATTGATGAACAAAAAAACCATCAATTCCTACTGTAAAATCCTTAAACATTTTCGTGTCAAGTCCGACATTGTACTTGTCACTTTTCTCCCAGGTTGAATTGGTAAGTACAAGGCCGGATAAATTCGGATATAACACGGTGTTGAGTGAGCCTCCGCCCGTATAACCGGTTCCTGAAGTAGCACCATAACTTTCACGCCATTGGTTGCTGGATGCCTGGTCATTACCAAGACGGCCATAGGATACACGTAATTTCAGGTTATCCATAAAATATACATTGTCCTTGAAGAATTTTTCTTCTGAGATCCTCCATGCCCCGGCTACGGAAGGAAAAAGTCCCCAACGGTATCCCGGTGCAAAATTGGTGGAAGCTTCGTAACGAGTCGTTGCTTCGAGCATGTACTTTTCATCAAAATTGTAATTCAACCTGCCAATGTACGACTGACGCCTTGTAACATTTGTTATGGTTGAGTTGTTTAGTTCAGCTACTGTACTATAGGCTGTCATGACATTATAGCCGTCGATAAGCATGGTAGTCCTGGATGCTGTCAGTCCGTTTCCACCTGCTTCTGATTGCTCGTATACCAGCATGGCGGAAATGTTATTCTTGCCAATCTTTGTATCATAGGTTATTTTTGGATTTAACTGATACGAATACGATGTATTAGCAGATTGATAAATATGATCACCATTGGATTTTGACCAGGCATAGCCTGCTGTATTAGTAATCGGTACCCGTACATCAGAAATCAGGTGGGTATCCCCTACCGTTAGAAAGTTATACAATGTATAAGGTCTTGCAATTTGTAAAGATGTACTTCCACCGTAACCATAATTGGCGGTTAATGATACTTTTAATCCGTTGACTTTCGGTACTGAATACTCAAACGTGGCGCTGGACGTAATATTGTCAGATTTATTTTGTCTGGTAGATCCGTTACTGATAACTTCCAATGGATTGGATGACCCGCTTCCCCCCAGGGAGTTTCCTACTGCCAGTCCATTAATAAACGAAGGAATCCAGCGAGGATTTCGTGCCAGGGAGCTGAAAGTCCCATACATTTGGTCGGGTTGGGTATCGGAGGAATTCAATGGTTGTTCCAGTCCCTTGGAAGTATAATCCAACGAGAAACTTCCTTTCAGGTTTTTCGACAGGTTAGCATCAACTCCCAATCGTATTCCATAACGATTCATGTCAAGCCCCTTGAAATTTCCATTCTGATACTGATAAGAGCCTCCCACGAAATAGCGGACGTCTTCGGTGCCTCCACTTACATTGATGGTATGACGGGTATTTATCGCACTTTTCCATGCCTGACTCAGCCAGTTGTAATTCAAGCTCTTCATTTGGTTTAATTCATCAGCGGTAAACATTTTTTTTGTGGTTGGATCAGCCCCCATATAAGTTATTTGTTGTTGCCATAAATCATTTAATGCCACTCCTTGTTGATAAGCACTCATCATATTTGGCATTTCAACTCCCTGGCTAACACCAACGGAGCTTGAATAACTGACTTTCGTTTTACCGGCTTTCCCTCTCTTGGTGGTAATCAGGATCACACCTCCTGCACCACGTACACCATAGATTGCTGCAGCGGCATCTTTTAAGACCGAGATACTTTCCACTTCAGAAGCGTCCAGACGGTTAAAAGCATCCACCCCATCTGCATCGTGGATAAAACCATCGATGACGTATAATGGATCCTGTGCATTCCAGGTGGCTGCTGTTCGTATACTTATAGTAGTTGTTCCCACGGGATTCCCGGTCGATTCTGCGACGTGTACCCCGGCCATGGTTCCCAGTAAGGCAGATCCAAAATTAGGTTGTGACAGGTTGCTCAGCCCTTTCATCGTGGTGGTTGCAACAGCCCCCGTATTCGTCCCTTTTTTTACAGTACCATAACCTACCACCACTACTTCTTCCAGGCTTTTGGCATCTTCTGCCAGAATCATTGAAAGGTTTGTGGAAGTGACTTTAATTCTTTGTGATATGTATCCGATGTA
Organism: uncultured Bacteroidales bacterium; assembly: GCA_903927945.1. Taxonomy (GTDB): domain Bacteria; phylum Bacteroidota; class Bacteroidia; order Bacteroidales; family Paludibacteraceae; genus Paludibacter. The sequence goes on from CAIYOZ010000095.1 coordinate 6,797, forward strand.
CGATATGTTTAACTTGGAATTAAATGGAACTTTAATATTATAGTTTCCATTTATATCCGTTATTGTACCAGCCTTTGTCTGATCATCGAGTATAGATGCTCCAATAATAGGTTCCCCATTGGCATCATGCACTGTTCCTTTTACTGTCACCATAAACCCGGTGGCATTTGCGGCATTATCCTGCCCGTAAACTACACGTGGAGATGCCATCATGCTGATTACTAAAATCAGGACAATATAAACTGACCCACGGAAGCGAGATGTTGAAAACTTCCGTCTTTGTTTTTCTTTTCGATCCATAAAAGATTTTTTTATTTAAGGTGTAATATATTAATTGTTAATTGAAGAGGTTTTTTGGCTGTAAGGTATTTGTTCTGTTGCATTTTACTTTTTTTATGGGTACTCCTGTTTGGATTTTATCGAGAGAAATAGGTCGACTCAGTCATTCGTACAAAAATTATCTGTTTAATTCGAATCAGTTGAAAACAACTCAATGTATGAATGAGACGGTCGTGACTGAAATTTGTAATCAGTAGTCCCTATTCTTTTTAATTCGAATCGTATTTTTTTTTATTTATGTTGGACAAAAAAACTGAGAAGTTTCATTTTTTTAACAACGACGAATTATTATTTGTGGATAACAACAAGAATTGGTTTTAAGAAAAAAATAATTTAGTTAGTGACTACAGACAGCTTTAGTTAACTTTATATTTAAAATCATAATGAATTAACCAATAATCTGCTCCTGAACTTTAGTGATCTAAGATACTTAAATTTAATCTTGTGGATTATTATTTTGACTTAAAACTTCTTAATCAAGTCCGCTTAACATTATAGATGAATTGACGATTATAATAGAATAATTGTTTCACAAAAGTTTTTATATCAAAGTGTTTTGTCCGATACCCATGAAACCTGAACTTATTTATACATTGTCATCAGCCTGGCATCCCCCACCACATGAATTTACCATTAAATGAACTATTGGGGTAAATTGATACTGGTATCACAAAGATATCACAGTCCTAAATAATACTGTGACATCACTGTGACACCACTGTGACATCTCAGAAGATGCTTAGTTTATGAACAGAGTATGCATTAGGTCTAGAATGGAGGAAATTAAAAAAAATAAAAAAAATATTTCTTGAATACATACTGTATTTTACGAGGACAGTCTGTTTTTATAAATTTTGTTTCAACCGTTTTAATTCAATTGATTTAGCAAAATTGACCGGATGATTTAGCAAAATTGACCGGAGAATACTTATTGTATAAATTACATGATGTATTTTTAGTTATTGTATGAAATAGATAATTTAAATAGCTGAATATGTGTTTTATAACATGATTAAAATTATACTATTATTCAATTAAAGTGTCTATTTATGTCGAATTAAACATTTTGAATTACGTATGGGGAATGAAAATTCATATAATCCGCACATATCGGTCGACTGTGTTGTCTTTGGTTTTGATGGAGAAAAACTAAAAGTGTTGCTTACCGAAAGGACCATTGAGGAACGAACTGAACTAACGAACAACAAAAAAATGCCGGGGAGTGTTATTTTTAATGACGAGGATTTAGATGATGCCGCCTCACGGGTATTAAATGAATTGACCGGACTGAAGAATATCTACCTGAGCCAGTTTAAAAGCTTTGGCAATCCTAGCCGGACCTCCAATCCGCGCGATATTCACTGGCTTGAAAAGACTACCCGGTTGAAAATAGGGCGTATCGTGACGGTGCCCTATGTGGCACTGATTAAAATTGACAGAAAGATAGTGTTAAATGCTGCAGATACTTCCGTGAATTGGTATGATGTGAACGAGATAGCTCACATGCACCTGGCATTCGACCATAACGAGATTATCCGGAATGGGTTGGAACATATCCGTCACCGGTTGGACCTGGAGCCTCATTTGTTATTCGAACTGTTACCCCGTAAATTCACTATTTCACAGCTACGGGCTTTGTATGATGTGGTGAATCAAACACGATCGGATGTAAGGAATTTCCAGAAGAAAGTAGCACAAATGACGTATCTGGTCATGCTGGAGGAAGTGGAAGAAGGAGTTCCGCACCGGGCGGCCAGGCTGTATAAGTATAAGAGAAAGAACCCTTAAGCCATAAAGGGGAACTAAGACCCTGAGGATTGGTGGTTCTAAAATAAACAATAATAAATTTTCTTGCTCCCCATTAGGGGTTAGGGGTTACAATAATACTAACGTCTCTTATCCCCCTTTAGTATCTAATCTCTAAAGTTGGTGTTTTTTCTGGCACAATATTTAATATGAAAATGCTGGAACTATTACTAACTCTTTAATTTTCTGTGCCATAATAATGGTTTCTTTTCCAAGCTTTGTGATATAATACTTGTACGAATCAGTTGCTTTTTTTATAAGTCCATGTATCCGTAAGCGTTTAATCAGCCGGCTTATTTTGTTTCCTTTGAACCCGAGTTGTTTTTGTAAATGTTTGTTTCTAAAGCCTGAGATATTATACTCTCCTCTTAGAATTGACATCAATATATCTAAATCAAAATTGCTGAATAAGTTGAAACCTTTGTAGGTTCGATTATTTTCAGTTTTTGTCTCTGATAGATTTCCCATCCTTTTTCTCCCAACTTCTTTATTATTGAAAGCAGAAATAAATTCTAAATACCTCTTGTTTGATGCTTTGAGGTTATCTGCCAAAAAGCTAAGACTATAGATATTCTTCTTAAGTCGTGCCATTTCATACGACGTTGTCCCGTCAAGGTGTACTACTTCTCTGTAGTGTTTAAAAAAACTTATATCGTTTGTCGTTGTTTCTATGCGTAATATTTTAGAAAACTTGTCATACATTTTTATTGATGCCGAGCCCATTGTATGTTTTATCCTACTGCCTTGAATTCGTACATTATAGCTATTCCCCACTTCGCCCACGTATCTCCCATCAAGCTTGTGCCCCAGGAATGTAGCTATATTTTCTAGTTTTACCGTATGAATCGCAGTAGCAGTTAGTTCATCATAAATCTGCTGCAGGTCTTCTTGTTTTTTAAAGACAATATCGGTTGCATATTCCGCCTGCATTACATTCCAATGGTATCTCAAATTTAAATCTTTATAGACAGGACAAAATTTCCAAGAAAGCTCCTCCAATTTGCGGTGGAGTTTTTCTATGCTGATATTATCAGAAATCTCGGATACGACACAGCCGTTATATCGGGTGCCGTGGATTCATTAAAGACTGTTTTTTACTTGAATGAAGCTACGTTTGGTACGATGGCTACATTCTATCATGGCGCAACAGTTTCAAGTGCTCTCATTGGATGTATCATCGGGAGTGCAGTTTCAGGTGTTTTTGCCGGGAAACTGGGACGTAAAAATTCATTATTGCTGGCTGCAATCATGTTTTTTGTGTCTGCCTGCGGGGCAGCTTATCCTGAATTCTTTTTCTTTACAAAAGGAGATGGTTCAATACCCGTGTTGATTGCCTTCAATATCTATCGTATCATTGGAGGAATTGGCGTTGGATTGGCTTCTGCTATCTGTCCCATGTACATTGCTGAAATTGCCCCTGCCGGTATTCGTGGAAAACTGGTTTCGTGGAATCAATTTGCGATTATCTTCGGTATGTTGATTGTTTATTTTGTCAATTATTTCATTACAAAAGGGAAAACCGATGTATGGATTGCTTTGACAGGCTGGCGTTTTATGTTTGCCTCGAATGCTATACCGGCTGCTTTGTTTGGAATCTTATTGTTCTTTGTACCGGAAACACCTAGCCATTTAGCCTTGATCGGGTTGGAAGATAAAGCCCTGAAGATTCTAACTAAAATTAATGGGTCGAAAACAGCCAGAGAGATTTTAAAAGATATCAAGGAATCGGCCCATGAAAAAAAGGAAAAAGTACTGGCCTATGGTTGGACCGTATTGATCATTGGGGTATTGCTTTCGGTTTTCCAACAGGCTGTCGGTATCAATGTGGTTCTCTATTACGCCCCCACCATCTTCAAGGGACTTGGATTTGGAACAGGCGCCGCTATGTATCAAACGGTGATCATGGGCTTTGTAAATATCGTATTTACGTTGGTAGCTATTTTTACTGTCGATAAATTCGGCCGTAAACCCTTGCTGATTATCGGATCTGTCGGTATGGCCAGCGGTATGTTTGCTATTGGAATATTGGCTTATTTTGCAGGTGACATGATAGCTAAAAGCCCGATTATTGGCATGAGCACCCTGGTATTCATTGTGATCTATTCTGCTTCATTTATGATGTCCTGGGGGCCGATTTGCTGGGTGTTGATCTCAGAGATATTCCCAAACACTATTCGTGGAAAAGCAGTGGCTATTGCTGTAGCTGCCCAATGGATATCGAACTTTATAGTCTCATCCAGTTTCCCGGCATTGCAACACATCAGCATGACTTTTACCTATTGCCTGTACAGAGTAATGAGTGTACTGTCTATCCTGTTTGTCTGGAAAATGGTACCTGAAACTAAGGGCAAGACTCTGGAAGATATGAGTAAACTCTGGAGAGGAGAAACAAAAATACCCGAAGTTAGTCAAGTAATTAGTAATTAGTATTTGAAGGTTATTCTATAGAATTATATCTTCATATTCACTAAAGCACCTGCACTTTTATTTGTGTGGGTGTTTTTTTATGCATAGATATTCAGGTGATTATTTATTTGCAGATCTCGTGCCAGACCATACAAAAGCTAAAAGGATAGATAGAGGGTAACCCTGTCAGTCCATTGCTTATTACTTATTAACAGATAGTTTTTGATAATAGACTATCAATTGACAGTCCGCATTTATTTCACGGGGACTAATATTTGATAATAAACACCTTTTAATGGTTGGCTAACCATTTTTATTTCACCACCTATTGTTTGAATTCTATTTTTCAGATTATATAAACCTAATCCTTTTTCTTCAGTAAGAGCTTTCTCAATATCGAAACCTTTGCCATCATCCCGGTACTGTAAACTAACCTGGTTATTTTCATAATCCAGTTTAATTAAAATGGATTTAGCTTCGGCATGTTTAATTGTGTTGTTAACACATTCGATGATGGCACGGTATAAAGCTGCTTCAATTTCCATTTCCATTCTTCGTGTGATATTGCTCTGAAAATCAATTTTTATGGTGTTAGTGTCTTTTAGTTTATGAACAAAGCTTTGTATAGCCGATGTTAAACCATGATATTCAAGAAGATGTGGACTCAACTTATACGATATTTCTTTTACTGTCGTAAGTGCTTCTTCCAGGATATCTTCAGCTTTTAAAATGATTGCTTTGCGGGAAATCTCGCTTGCAGGTCGAATAGACCATTGTAAATAGATTTTAATGATTGACAACAACGGACCCAAGCCATCATGTAGTTCTTTTGAAAAATTAACTCTTTCTTTTTCTTCGGTCAGGATAGTCGCTTTGACAATATTTCTTTCCTGAATTTGTTTTTTTACAGTGATATCATGAACTGCACCATAGATTACACCTTCATTAGCCACATAGTTTAAGTAAAATTCGGCAAAAAAGGAAGTTTGATCTTTTTTTATACATTCTATTTCAATATTATTTACTTTATCGGTGGTTGAATCTACAGATATAAAGGTTTCAAAATCTTCCTGAAGATCGGGTCTTATTAGTTGAGCGAATTTAAATCTTTCCAATTCAACTTCTTTATAACCGAAAATATGGCTCATGGCTTTGTTGGCGTATTCTAGATAACCTTTTCTGGAAATAAAAACTCCATCGGTTATATTTTCAGAAAGGAGCTTATATTTTTGTTCACTGTTCTTTAGTTGTTGTTCCGTTTTCTTTCTTTCAGTGATATCTCTGTTACTCCCTCTAAACCCAATGCAGTTGCCTGATTCATTATATACGGGTTGACAAACATGGCCTATCCATCTTATTTCACCACCAATGCGGACGATCCGAAACTGTAATTCGTCGCTATTATTATGAACATACTTTTCTTGTTTATGGCTTTGAAATATTTTTTGATCAACAGGATAAATAATATTGAATAGCAGCTTCGGATTTTGAATGAATTCCGCTGCATTATAACCGGTTATTCTTTCACAAGATGGGGAGCAATATAGGAAATTATCATTCAAGTCGATCCAGTATTCCCAATCGTAGGTATAATCTGCTACTGTGCGATATTTTTCTTCGCTTTCTTTTAAGGCATCTTCAGCCAGCTTGCGATTAGTGATGTCATTTGAAACGCCAATCACTCCAATTACTTGACCGCCCGGATCCCGGAGTGGAATTTTACTTGTGTCAAACCAAATCACTTTACCATCCTTTAGGTGTTGAGTTTCGATGATGTGAAGTTTTGTTTTGCCTTTTTCCATGACATCAAGGTCATCGGATTGGTAATTCACACCTTCAGTTTTACTCCAGGGTAAATCAAAATCGGTTTTCCCGATAATTTCTACCGAACTATTTAATCCAGCTCCACTAGCGAATGCTTGATTACATCCCATATAGATCGACTGTTTGTTTTTCCAAAAAACAACACCTGGAAAATGATCCAAGACTGTTAGAAGCATTTGTTCATTCTTCCGAAGCGCATCCTCTGCTTGTTTTAGGTCGGTGATATCATTGACTGATGATTGATAACCAATTATTTCTCCGATTTTATCATGCAAGACAGTAGCAAGTGTATGGGCAATGAAAGTTGATCCATCTCTCCTTTTTGCAGTATAATTTCCCTCCCATTGACCCGTGGCTTTCAAGGCATTGACAATTGTATCAGCTTCGTCTTTATCATTCAAGAAAAACGACATTGGTTTGCCAATGACTTCATTCTTATGTTGGTATCCCATATTGTGTAGGAATGCCTCATTGACTTCTGTAACGATTCCATCAAGCCCGGTGATACTGTTGGCGGCTATAGATGCATCAAAAATGATATTTTTAAGCCATAAAGCCTCTTCTGCTTTTTTACGAACAGTGATGTCTGTAGATACATTACCTGTGCAAACTAATTTTCCTTCTGAATTGAAAATCGGATATTTTCTGGTTAAAATAGTTAGTGTGTGGCCATCAGGTAATATTAAAGGCTCTTCCCTTAAAATAAATTCTCCCGGTTTTAGTTTTTGTGCCTTTTTTTCATCTTCCATATATGTACGAACAGGTTCCGATATGCCGAATACTTCAGCATCAGTTTTTCCAATGATACTTTTAGTAGAAGTAAGGCCACTGGCATTCACGAAAGCCTGATTTACTGCTACAATACGAAGGTCTAAGTCTTTTACTGTGACTATATTATCGGTGTGTTCTACAGCTGCCAGAAGACCTTCCTCTTGCTTGCGTTCTGTAATGTCATGAATGATGCCAATCATATAAATTGGTATATTGTCATTAAAAATCAGGTCACCCAATCCATGAACCCATCGTTCTTCCTGATCATTTTGCCGGATAATTTTATATTCTTTGTCAAATTTCGTTTTATTCCCAATTACTTCATTTATAAAGTAATCAATCATTCTTTTTTTCCATTCGGGATGAATAATAGAGATCCAACTTTCATAGGTTTTATTAAATTTCTCATCAATTCCGAATATGTGATCCAGTATTTCATTACTACGCCAAATTCCTGAAGAAATATCCAGTTTGTAAGTTCCAAGCATTGTAATCTGCTGAGCTTGCTTTAATAGCAACTCACTTTCATGAAGTGAATCTTTCAAAATCTCATTAAATCCGGGCAACTCATCATTCGATTGTTTTGAAATATCTTGTTTCGGATTTATGAATGAATCATCTATTTTTTTGTCCAGATTTTCGTTCTCAGATTCGCTAGTTGTTTTTTTCATAACTCCTCCATAATTCGACTTTAACTATATGAGAATAGCGTAGGTCAGGTAGATTAAATGAAAAAACAATACGAACCAATACTAAGTTCGACTCATTAAACTTTTATATACAAACAGACTCATTGAATGATTCAAAACCATTCGATGAGTCTGTGTGTGGAAAGTTATAAAAAAGGCTATTCTTCGTTATAAATAGACTGGGTCACGAGCCCTGCAATGGTCAATCCAAATATAGCCGGCATGTGTGAAGTGGTGCCGTTGATTTTGGCTTTGAGGCTACACCATTCATGATCGGCCAATTCAGGATCACCGGGGCCGGATTTTGCCTTGGGACACAAACACTTTTCAGTACCACAGGAAGCATTTTCACCTAAGTTCTGAAGTAATTCATCGCTATAGACACACATGAATTTCTTACTTACTTTGACTCTGCTTTGCCTGATCTTCTTACGTAAGGCAGATCCTAATGGGCAACCGTCCACATTCCAGAATTCGGCTACTTTAATTCGTGTGGGGTCCATCTTAAGGGCGGCGCCCAAGGAGGAAAAGAAAACGGCTTTTGTTTGGGTAGCCATTTGAATCAGATGAATCTTGTTTTTCATGCTGTCAATGGCATCGATGATGAAATCGTAAGTGTTCAATTCAAAGAATTCGTGGTTTTCTTCACTATAAATCATTTGGAGTGCATTGATTTCGGCTTTGGGATTTATATCCAGTAAACGTTCTTTCAGGATTTCGGTTTTAACTTCCCCAACCGTTTTGGTAGTAGCCATTAATTGACGGTTGATATTCGTAACACATACCCGATCCGAATCAACTATGGTCAGATATTGAATTCCTGAACGAATCAGGCTTTCAGCACACCAGCTTCCTACCCCCCCAATACCAAAGATAATAACACGCTTTTCGCGCAATTTATTCATTTTGCTCTTTCCTATGAGCAGTTCTGTTCGCTGAAATATCCCTTTTTCAATACCCATTACTAAAAGCTATCCAATTTATGTGAAACTATGCTGTACATATAAGATGCAAAGATAACACGATAAAAGGAGAAACTAAAGATTTCATTCAAGTTAACACTAATCAGGTTTGATATTGGAAGAAACTGGGACTTTCTTCATGTATGATTTTAAATTTCTTTAAAATTCACAGAAATCTGTTCATTCTCATGTTGAGTCAACTCAAACTTTCCCTTGTTAATCAGTTTCATATTATTCAGGGATGCTGATTTACTTAATGAATTAAGAATAGAAATCCTGTCTGTTTCAATGCAGTCCTGATTGAACCAACAGAAAACTGAATCCGAACTTTGCTTATCAAACTGAAATATAAATATAGCATGTTCCGAAAAAACCAGATCTTCGTAAGCATATGCAATATCCAGCCCACTGCCATCTTTTATAATGAAACGTACTTTTTCGAGTTCGTAAAATTCAATATTGCTTTCGGTTCCGTTCAAAGGTGACTTGTTGTCTTTTTTATTCATATAATATTTTTTTCATTTAAAGATAAAACATAATGAAAGCAATAAATATACCAATCTTATATATTGCTTATTATCAAGATTATAAATAAATAAAAGGAATGTACAAACATACTAATACTACTTGAATGTAATATTAGACGAAGGATTTATACAAAAATGTATGAATGGGTCAGTGGAAGAAAATGAAAGAAAAAGTAATTGGCTGCAACGAATTTATTTGAATGTAAACACCTTTGAATTGCCATTAAGAGCAACAGTTGAATCCTGAGGGAACGTGAATTTCCAGTTAGGTAATGAATCAAGTTTTATAATCTCCACAGAGGCAATTCCTTCACGAATGATATCCAATTGTCTGGCTGCTGAATAAGATAAATCTATCAGGAAATTTTTTCTATGAGGACCACGGTCGGTCACTCTTACAATTACTTCTTTATTATTACTTGGATTCCTCACTTTTAATAGGGTTCCGAAGGGTAAAGTCCGATGTGCGCAAGTTAAACTATCGGGTTGATATTTCCCACCATCCGAGGTGTGATGTCCTTTCATTTTGTGATTGTAGAATGAAGCTTTTCCTTTCTGTTGAGCAAAAGTAAACAGAGTGGAAATGAGCATGAAAAACATTGAGATTACTATATTTTTTTTCATAATTTCGGGCTTTGAATTACAAATATAGCAATTTAAACCGGTATATCAACCATCCTCGACACTCTGTTTAACTTTTTTAGGGTCAAAGAAACGAATTAAAACTCTATTCTGAAAACTAAACTTAGATGATTTATAGGAAAGTTTTCGGTAAAGGAATTACTTAAATTGCTCATTTCAACAAAAAAATGTAACTTTGCCAATCAAAAAAAATAGCTTATTATCATGAGCCACACAGACCAACAATTCGATCAGATAGCTGCTATTTGCCGCGATATTTTTACGAAAAAAATGAAAGATTACGGTTCCTCGTGGCGTATTTTACGCCCTGCTTCGGTGACTGACCAAATTTTTATAAAAGCAAACCGGATACGTAGTATTGAAACTAAAGGAGTTTCGAAAGTAGACGAAGGCATTCGCTCAGAATTGATTGCTATTGTTAACTATGGCATCATTGGATTAATTCAACTGGAACTGGGTTGCTCGGAGACAGACGATTTAAGTTATGAAAAAGGATTGGAACTTTACACGAAATATCTAGAGGAAGCCAAGAAATTGATGATGGATAAGAATCATGATTATGATGAAGCCTGGCGAACCATGAGAATGGAATCGTATACCGATTTAATCCTGATGAAGATTTACCGCACGAAACAAATTGAAGATAATTTGGGAAAAACGTTAATATCAGAAGGTATCGATGCAAATTATTTCGATATGATCAATTATGCTGTCTTTGGCTTAATAAAAATGGAAGAGATAAACAATTAAACGTTCGACATCATATGACTACTGAACAGAAAAAAAATAACCCGAAGACAGCCTTGCAAATCGTAGGAAACGTATCGTTACAAATTGGTCGCATACTTTTTGGTGTAGTATTTGTTTTTTCAGGTTTTGTGAAAGCGATTGATCTATTAGGCTCCACTTATAAAATTGAAGATTATCTACGAACCTTTGGTGGTTTTTTTGAATCGATGGCTGACTATGCCTTTCCATTAGCTATAGCCCTATCAACAATTGAACTGTTAATTGGTCTGAGTTTAATCCTTAAGGTTCATTTGAATATTACGTCAGTATTGGCGTTGATTTTTATGTTGGTAATGACTCCGTTGACTTTGTATATCGCGATAAAAAACCCTGTAACCGATTGTGGCTGTTTTGGTGATGCATTGGTGATTAGCAATTGGGCAACATTCATTAAAAATATAGTACTATTAGCAATAATCATACTCCTATTGGTTTATCATGCTAAATTTACTGCATTTTTCTCAAAGAAAACACAATACCTGGCACTAATATTAATCATAGCTGGAGGAGTTCTTCTTTCTGTAATGAGTTATCGGCATTTACCTATGATTGATTTCCTTCCATATAAAGTAGGAGTAAATATTCCAAAAGCGATGCTTATCCCGGATAATGCTCCTTCAGATGAATTTAAGACTACATTTATTTATGTTAAGGATGGAGTGCAAAAAGAATTTACCCTTGAAAACTATCCAAAAGGTGATTCAAGTTGGGTGTTTGTAGATCAAAAAACCGAACTGGTCTCTAAAGGATATAAGGCTCCGATTCATGATTTTACCATTATGAACGGTCAATTTGATGATATTACTTCCCAGGTATTGCATAATCCCGGTCAGACTTACCTTTTAATCATGTATGATGTAAATGAGTCATCAGTTGAAGGTGCCAAAAAAGCTGAAAAGATATATCAACAATCATTGAAATCAGGTATCAAATTTTACGCCTTAACAGGTTCATCCGATGCAGACGTACAGGAATTTAAAGATAAAGCAGATGTAACTTTCCCTTTTTGGAAAACAGATCCAACCGTTCTTAAAACAATTATAAGGGCTAACCCAGGGCTTGTTTTACTAAAGAAAGGAACAATATTGGGTAAATGGAACTGGCGGGATTTTAAATAGTCGGAAGTTGGTATTAGTAAGAAGAATTTATAAACTATATATTTAAAGATAAAAAAGATGAGAAAAAACATTGTTGCAGGAAACTGGAAAATGAACAAGACCCTGCAGGAAGGGTTAGAATTGGCTAACGAATTGAACGCTGCTTTAGCAAATTATAAACCGAATTGTGATGTGGTAATTGGTACCCCATTTATTCACCTGGCTAGCGTAGCTTCAGCAATTGATACTGCGAAGATTGGTGTTGCAGCACAAAATTGTGCCGATCATGAATCAGGAGCCTATACAGGTGAAATAAGTGCTTCTATGGTGAAATCCACAGGTGCTGAATATGTAATTTTAGGTCATTCTGAACGCCGTGCTTATTATGGTGAAACAGCTGCCAAGTTGAAAGTGAAAACTGAACTGGCATTGAAAAATGGATTAACTCCTATTTTCTGTATCGGAGAAGTATTGGAAGAACGCGAATCAGGAGTTTTCTTTGATGTGGTTAAATCACAGATTGAAGAATCATTGTTTGATTTCTCAGCTGATGATTTCTCTAAAATTGTATTAGCATACGAACCTGTTTGGGCAATTGGAACAGGAAAAACTGCTTCTGCAGAACAAGCACAAGAAATTCATGCATTTATCCGCAAAACACTGACTGATAAATTTGGAAAAGTAGTAGCCGATAATACTTCAATTCTTTACGGTGGTAGCTGTAACGCTGCGAATGCAAAAGAATTGTTCTCTAATCCTGATGTTGACGGTGGTTTGATCGGTGGAGCTTCATTGAAAGTAGCCGATTTCAAAGCTATTATTAATGCCTTTTGATTTAGTTAATTAGTTGATTGGTTGACTGGTCAGTTAGTTAAATAAGTTGATTGGTTATTAGTCTGAAATAACCTAAAAATCCTGTAAAGTTTCTTTACAGGATTTTTTTGTACTTTTGTATAAGTATTTTATCAATTCATAAACTTATTCAATCGTTCAACTGTTAACCCAATTAACCAATTAACCCAATTAACCCAATTAACCCAATTAACCCAATTAACCCAATTAACCCAATTAACCAATTAACCAATTAACCAATTAATCAATTAATCAATCAACCAATCAACCAATCAACCAATCAACCAATCAACCAATCAACCAATCAACCATTCAAATGTTACTCAAAATTTACGATAACAATCCTAATCCTATCGAGATTCGCCGGGTAGTAGAAGTTTTACGCAAAGGAGGGATCATCATTTTTCCAACAGATGGTGTCTATTCTTTTGGGTGTAATATCTTCAATGCTGCAGGAGTGGAATTCATTTCGCGGTTGAAAAATAAGGATTTGCGTAAATCAGAGCTCTCATTTGTTTGTTATGAAATGAGCCAGATCAGTGAGTATGCCAAAATGGATGACGTTTCTTTTAAGCTAATGAAGAAAAACCTGCCTGGTCCGTTTACATTTCTTCTCAATGGCAGCAACAAACTTCCCAAATTATTCAAAAACAAAAAGACCGTTGGTATTCGTATGCCGAATAATGTAATCCCGCTTGAAATAGTCCGTGAATTAGGGAATCCCATGATGACCAGTTCCATTTTTACCGATGAAAAAACAACAGAATATATTACCGATCCGGAGCTGATTGAAGAAAAATACGGAAATCAGGTCGATTTAGTCATTGATGGTGGCATGGGAGGATTGAAGCATTCCACTATTGTGGATTGCACCGGAGACGAACCGGAAATTGTTCGTAACGGTGGGGGTGAATTGGTTTATTAATATCTGATTACTTCTGAATATCTTCTAATACTTCCTTCTCTTTTTCCATATAGATACTTCGTGTCGGGAATGCAAATTTGAGTCCTGCTTCGTTGAATGACCTTAGAATCTCAGAATTAACGTGTGAAGGCGTTTGCATAACATCCGCATTTTTATGGATGAAATAAACAAAAGTTATCACTAACGCACAATCAGTGAAGTCTGTAAATGCTACCATTAAATCCTTTACTTCTACATTTTCCACCCGATTTGGCATGTCTTTCAGAATTTCCATGGCTTCATTCATTTTATCGGGAGTTGTATTATAGGTCAATCCCAACTTCATAAGTACACGACGCAATGGTTCCTCGGAAATGTTCTCCACTGATGTTTCCACCAATTTATAGTTTGGAATTGTAATCAGACGTTTTTCCATTGTACGGATTCGTGTGCTTCTAATGCCAATATCTTCAACAATACCATCGAAATTGTCCACCTTAATGCGATCGCCAATCCTGAAGGGACGGTCAGTGAAGATAGTAAAGCCACCAAATATGTTTTTAATGGTGTCTTGGGCCGCTAATGCAAATGCCAAACCTCCTATTCCAAGTCCTGCTATAAGTGTTCCTACATTGACTCCCACATTATTCAATGCCATGACAATCCCGAGTGACCAAATTACGGCAAGTACTGTCCTTCGTAGAATGGACATCAGGTGAATGTCCAAATGTTTGAAAGTATTTTGATCAGCAGCTTTGGGTGCCAGGTATTCTTCAAGTAGGGCGTTTACCAATCGGGCAATGAACCACGTAACATTGATAACGGTGAGTACCGTGTACGATTTAAGCATTGCATTCTCAACGGATGCTCCTAAATCCAGTCGGCGGGCCGCAAACCAAATAGCTACAAGCGTAATTCCCAACAATACTGGAGCCTGAAGCATTTTAACCAGAATATCGTCAAGCTTGTTTTTTGTCTTACTTGTGAATTTTTGAATGACATATTTGTTCAGCAAAATGATTATTTTGTTGAGAATCATGGCACCCACAATGATGGCCAATGATATGATCCAGTCGTGAAGAGTGTTTTTGTAAAAAGTCTGTTCAAGCATATGGAAGATTTGTTTCGTGTTTTTACGTTCCGTGTTGTAGATTAAAAGGTTGAAAGGTTCGGAAAGTTCAGAATTCAAATGAGGTGGCATCACTTGGCATACGCCAGTCACCACGAGGTGAAAGGTTGATGGAACCTACTTTTGGACCATCGGGAATACAGGAACGCTTGAATTGCTGGGCAAAGAATCGATGAATGAAAATCCTTAGCCATTTTTCAATCACTTCATCTGAGTAACTGTCTGCAAAAGCATTTTTAGCCAGTAACAGTATTTTAGCAGGACTAAAGCCAAACCGAACCATATAATACAGGAAGAAATCATGCAATTCATAGGGTCCCACAATGTGCTCTGTCTTCTGGGCGATATCACCGTTCCCATCAGCCGGCAGTAATTCAGGACTTACAGGAGTTTCGAGGATATCTTGCAATATTTCTTTTGAGGTGGTATCGAGTTCGTGCGCTGCCCAATCCACCAGATAACGTACCAGGGTTTTCGGTACTCCACTGTTGACGGCATACATCGACATATGATCCCCATTGTAGGTGGACCATCCCAATGCCATTTCCGATAAATCTCCGGTTCCGATCACTATTCCTTTGTATTTATTGGCGATATCCATCAGAATTTGGGTACGCTCACGTGCCTGGGTATTTT
This sequence comes from uncultured Bacteroidales bacterium, assembly GCA_903927945.1. GTDB lineage: Bacteria > Bacteroidota > Bacteroidia > Bacteroidales > Paludibacteraceae > Paludibacter. The sequence continues at coordinate 22,170 of CAIYOZ010000095.1, forward strand.
CATAAATAACATCATGTATTTTTGGATCGTGGTCTATATCTTTAAAATGCTGTATGCATGCTTCCTTGATGGAAATCTCAAGCATGGTTATACCCAATGATTTCATAAAATTGACAGCATTCGTATAAGTTCGGTCAGTTGTTCCAAAACCTGGCATGGTAATACCAATTACTTTTTTCCGGTCAATGCCAAGTTTATCTGCTGTTTTCACACTTACCAGTAAAGCCAGGGTAGAATCAAGTCCACCGGAAATGCCAATGACCGCTGTTTCTGATTTTGTATGCTGCCAGCGTTTGGCCAATCCGCCAATCTGAATGGAAAATATCTCGTGACAACTTTCATCTCGTGTGAATACAGGTGGAACGAACGGATATTTGTCGAATGTCCCTTTTAATTCAAAACGTGTGAAATGAGCTTCTTCAATTTGAAGGGTCCTATAGACTATTGAAGATTTATCATTGGCAAAATTTGTATTCCTCAACCGCTCTGCCTGAAGCCTGTCAATGTCAATATCATTTACAATTAGTTGCGGTTCAAAAGAAAAGCGTTCGGAAGAAGAAATTATCTTTCCATTTTCAGCAATCAATCCATTCCCTGCATACACTACATCGGTAGTCGATTCACCTGCTCCGGCAGATGCATATACGTACCCGGCATTGCACCTGGCGGATTGCTGTTCGATAAGTTGACGAAGATACTGGTGTTTTCCTATAAGTTCATTTGTAGCAGAAAGGTTGAAGATGATTTCTGCACCGTGCAATGTTTGTTGTGAACTGGGAGGTATAGGGACCCACAAGTCCTCACAGATTTCTATTCCAAAAGTAAACTTGCCGTCTGAAAATAATAAATCGATGCCAAATGGTACCGATTCCCCGAATAATGAAATGGTAGGTGTATCGACCAATGCTCCTGAAGAGAACCACCGTTTTTCATAGAACTCGTTATTATTCGGTAAATGGGTTTTTGGTACGACTCCGAGAATATGCCCTCCCTGAAGTACGACAGCTGAATTAAATAAATGACTCTCAATACGTACCGGCATGCCAACTATAATAACTGACGTGGTGGAAAAGGTGAGTAATTGAAGTTCACTCAATGCCTTTTGTGCATCGGCAAGCAGTTGTTGTTGTTGAAACAGGTCAGCACAGGTATACCCAGTCACGCATAACTCAGGAAAGCAGATGACCTGTACTTTTTCTTCCTCCCCCTTGTGTACCAAATCTGCTATCCTGGCCACATTAAAAGCACAATCTGCCACCCGAAGTTCCGGAATGGCTGCTGCTACACGTACAAAACCGTTATTCATTGGTGTTTGGTTGATTAGTTGATTAAGTTAATTGGTTAATTGGTTGATTGAGTTGAATAAGTTGATTCAATATGTTAGATTGACCAAAAGTATGTGAGTTGATTGAGGAAATATATTTGATAATTATTTTAGTATAAAATGAGTATTTTATTTCAATTTTCAACTAAACTATCTTTTTATCTTAACTAATCAACTAATTAACCAATCTCTCAATCCACCTTCTTGACATTTTCCATATTGCTCAGGTATATTTCGAGTGATTTTGCCGAAATACGTATTTCCAATACTGATAATGTCAGGGATACGATAAGTAAAACTAATGCCAAGCCAAATACGTATACGGAGATTTGTTGAAGCCTGACATAGATCAGAAACATGGTGGCCACACATAATAACAGACTGGCAACCCCTAACATTTGCATGTTTTTTGTCAGATACAACCGTTTCCGTAGATTTTTTATCTGTGCCAATGTGAGGGCAGAATGATCTTCCATATACCGGTCCTTCAATGTTCTTACCAGTTGCGCATACGATAAAAACCGGTTTGTATAAGCCAACAACAAGAGTGATATGGCCGAAAACAAAAAAGTAGGTGTTATAAGTGTTAGTTCTTGCATAATGTATCAATTAAAACGATTCTAAAAATCAATCAACTTAATCAACTTAATCAACTAATTAACCAATTAACTAATTAACTAATCACCAATCAACAATGTTCCTTCTTCACTACCGGTCGTTTCACCATCTTCGCCACCTGTCGTCCAAGATCCAGGCATGCCTGGTAGTTATCGGCTTTCAATCCTTGTTTTTCTTCCACGGAAATTTCCGCAGTTTCCCATTTCATGGTCTCCACAAAAGTGGATAATCTTTTTACTGATGCACCTGCCCAGGTAAAGGAACCGAAATAACCAAACATCCGGTTCTTGATTCCACGTATTTCAATTTTACGCAACAGCGATTCCACTTCGGGATACAGTTCATTGCTGTAAGTTGGACTTCCGACAATCAACCCCCGGTATTTGAAAATGTCCTGTAATATGACCGATGAATCACTTTTAGAAACATTGTGTATGATCACGTCCTTGATTCCTGCCTGTGAAACGCCTTGAGCGACCGTTTCAGCCATTAACTCAGTAAATCCGTACATTGATCCATAAACGATAACCACTCCCTCTTTGCCCTCGTAACGGCTCATTTGGTCGTATATATCCACCACTTCCGAAACGTATTCTTTCCATACCGGACCATGGGTGCTGCAAATGATCTCAAAATCAACATTTGTGAGCTTCTGTAATGCTTTCTGTACCGGTGCACCATATTTCCCCACAATATTCGCATAATAACGGATCATCTCATCCCAGTATCGTTCCACATTCAGGTTTGTATCCATGACAGTGCCATCCAATGTGCCAAACGAACCAAAAGCATCTCCCGAAAAGAGAACTTTAGTAGTTTGATCGTAAGTCATCATGGTTTCAGGCCAGTGAACCATCGGAGTAAAGTGAAATTCTAATTTGTGAGTTCCCAGTGATAGGATCTCACCATCTTTTATTTCCTTTGTAAGGGTATCAACGCCATAAAATCCATCCAACATGCTTAATGTCTTACTATTCCCAATAATCACCAGATCAGGATAATATTTACGTATAAGCCTTATTGATCCTGAATGGTCTGGTTCCATATGATTGATAACCAGATAATCCAGGACTCTTCCCTCTAACTGAGACTGAATCTTATCAATGAAAATGTCCCCCATGGATATATCTACCGTATCAATTAATGCGATCTTTTGATCAATGATCAAGTAGGAATTGTACGACACACCACATGGCAACGGAATCATATTTTCAAATTTATTCTTCTGACGGTCGTTCACACCTACGTAAAAAGTGTCCTTTGTTATTTGTTGATTTTGAAACATGTAACTAACTTATACCTTTGTTTAACATTATACCTTTAACCAAACATCGAAATGCTTATTTTTCATGCAAAGATAAAACAATTTTTACAATTGTTGAACCGTTGAACCCTTGAATCGTAGAACTGTTGGTCACGAATCCGTGATATAGTTAATTTTTAAAGAAAAACCATTGAAAGTTTTTATTACTTTTGCAGCAAATACAAATTACTGCAATTACAAGATCTAAAATGTTGACACTCTATACTTGCTTCTTGCCTCTTACCTCTTACTCCTTCGAAATATGATTGTTTGCATAGCCGAAAAGCCCAGTGTGGCTCGTGATATTGCCGAAGTACTTGGTGCAAAGACCCGAAAAGATGGGTATATCGAAGGGAACGGATACCAGGTAACCTGGACATTCGGTCATTTGTGCGGGCTCTTGGAACCGCATGAGTATGCTCCCGAATGGAAGCGATGGGCGTTGAGTAATTTACCCATGATTCCACCTCGGTTTGGTATCAAGGTGATGAACGACAGTGGTATTCAGAAACAGTTCAAGGTGATTGAGACATTAATGGCCAGTGCCGATGAACTGATTAACTGTGGTGATGCCGGCCAGGAAGGTGAACTGATACAACGTTGGGTAATGCAAAAGGCTCAGTGCAAGTGTCCGGTGAAGCGGTTATGGATTTCTTCATTGACCGAAGAGGCTATTCGTGAAGGATTTAAAAAGCTGAAAGACCAGCGTGAATATCAATCGCTCTACGAAGCAGGACTCATGCGTGCCATTGGTGACTGGTTATTGGGGATGAACGCCACCCGGCTTTATTCGCTGAAGTATGGCAAAAACCGTCAGATACTCTCCATCGGTCGGGTACAGACACCTACCCTGGCATTGATTGTCAATCGTCAGCTTGAAATTGAGAATTTTAAACCGGAGGCATACTGGGAGTTAAAAACTGTGTACCGGGATACGATCTTTTCTGCTTCCAAAGGCAGGTTTTCCAGTGTCGACGAAGGTACCAACTTTCTGGATGCCGTACGCACCGCTGATTTTGTGGTGACAGACATAACCACCAAGAAAGGAACTGAATCCGCACCCCGGCTCTTTGACCTGACTTCCCTGCAGGTGGAGTGTAACAAGAAGTTCGGCTATTCCGCCGATGAAACGCTGAAGCTCATTCAAAGTCTGTACGAGAAGAAAGTAACCACCTATCCCCGCGTGGATACTACCTATCTGACGGATGATTTATATCCTAAGATTCCGGATATCCTGAAAGGAATAAAGGATTACGAGCAATTGACCAAACCCTTGTTGGCAGGAAAACTTCCAAAGACAAAGAAGGTGTTTGATAATTCAAAAGTGACCGATCACCATGCCATTATTCCGACCGGTATTCAGCCAAATTCCCTGAGTGATACTGAAAAAAGGGTATTCGATCTGATCTGTCGCCGTTTTATTGCGAACTTTTATCCCGAATGTAAGATTTCCACCACCACTGTGTTAGGAGAAGTAAGCGAAATTGAATTCAAGGTGAATGGAAAACAAATCCTTGATCCGGGCTGGCGTATTGTCTTCGCAAAAGCAACAACAGATGAAAAGGATGGGGAAGAAGAGGATGAACGTACATTGCCTTTGTTTGTAAAAGGAGAAAGCGGACCCCATGAACCTACTTTAGCAGAGAAATGGACCTCTCCTCCAAAATCATTTACGGAAGCTACCCTGTTAAGGGCCATGGAAACTGCCGGCAAGCTGGTGGATAATGACGAACTGCGGGAAGCCTTAAAGGAAAATGGTATTGGCCGTCCTTCCACCCGTGCTGCCATTATTGAAACTCTCTTCAAAAGGGATTATGTACGTAAGGAAAAGAAGAATTTAATTGCCACCAATACTGGGGTCGACCTAATTCAGGTCATTCAGGAAGACTTGCTTAAATCCGCTGAACTGACCGGTTTATGGGAAAAGAAACTACGGCAGGTTGAAAGGGGACAATATGCTGCCAAGGATTTTCTGGATGAACTAAAAGCCATGGTCACTGAGATTGTCTTTAACGTGAAGAGCGATAACCGACGACCTGGTGAACCGACCCCTTCACTAGCAGTGAAAGGGTCGATAGAAGGGACTATTTTAGTGAAAGGGTCGATAGAGGGCACCACATGTCCCCTGTGTGGAAAAGGCATTCTTTTGAAAGGAAACTCAGCCTATGGTTGCAGTGAATGGAAGAGTGGCTGTACCTACAGGCTGGCATTTGGTTGATTGGGAGTTAATTGGTTAATTGGTTAATTGGTTGATTAAGTTGTTTTATGGTTTTTTGATTGTCAATTGTCAATTATCAATTGTCAATTGTCTTGTCAATTGTTTTTTTTATCTTTGCGTTTCTTTTTCATTAAATTATACAAATGATTTATCAGACATATACTCTTCCTAACGGACTTCGTATCATTCACAAACCTGACAGTACAGCAGTGACCTATTGCGGGCTTGTAATCAATACAGGTTCCCGTGATGAAGTTGAAAAAGAACAAGGCATGGCGCATTTCATTGAACACATGCTTTTTAAAGGTACCGAGAAACGTCGTTCAGGTCATATTATCAACCGTCTTGAAAATGTAGGAGGCGAATTAAATGCCTATACTTCGAAGGAGGAAACGGTAGTGTATGCTATCGTATTAAAAGAATACTTCGAACGTTCCATGGAGTTGGTCTCCGACATTGTCTTTCACTCCACTTTTCCACAAAAAGAAATTGATAAAGAGGTGGTCATTATCATTGATGAAATTCAATCCTATAACGATAGTCCTTCCGAATTGATCTTCGATGATTTCGAGGAGATGATTTTTGCACATCACCCTATCGGCCATAATATCCTGGGTAAACCTGAATTGTTGGAAAGTTACACCACAGAGGATGCAAATCGGTTTATTCAGAGGCAGTATAAACCTGAAGAAATGGTATTCTTTGTGTTGGGCGATCTTAATTTCAACCAATTAATCCGATATGGTGAAAAGTATCTGAACGGAAGTACAACTAAAAATGAATCGATAAAAAGAGTCTCTCCAACTTCCTATCAACCCATAAGAAAAGAAATAGACAAGAATACCCATCAAGTACATTTCATTCTGGGTAACAGGTCGTACGATCTGTATCATCCCGACCGGATGGGCATGTATCTGCTGAACAATATACTGGGAGGACCCGGCATGAATAGCCTGTTGAATCTGTCACTCCGTGAAAAGCATGGGTTGGTGTATAACGTCGAATCGAGTTACCAACCCTTTACCGATACCGGTATGTGGAGTGTCTATTTTGGCTGTGATACCGAGAATGCAGCCCGTTGTGAACAACTGGTGCTGTCCGCTTTACAAAAATTGTGTGATCAGCCGTTACCTGAAAATGCACTGAAGAAATATAAATTACAGCTTATGGGCCAAATGGCTGTTTCCTCCGAGCACAAAGAGAACTTTTCATTAAGCCTTGGAAAGAGCTATCTGCGTTATGGTAAAATTGAAGACATGGAAACGGTGAAACAAATGATTGAAGCCATTACTGCTGAAAAGTTGCAGCTAATAGCGGTTGAAATGTTCAATCCAAAAGATTTGTCCGTATTGATTTACAGATAGATAAATACATATAAACCTCAAAGAGTCAGCATGCCATGCAACCTCAACGAGTCTTTTTAGACCGTTGAGAGTTTGAAGAATAACAACATTTTAAATTACAGGTACATTAACTTTTATATTCTGATGTTTGTTATTTTCAACTAACCTTTAACGAAGAAAAATATGAACCTGGAAGATTA
>CAIYOZ010000096.1 GCA_903927945.1 uncultured Bacteroidales bacterium
ATAACATACCTGCATTAAACATGAATCACGTGTTAGCAATGACAACGGATGTGGGTATGATTCAGTTCTCGAAAATCAACCAGCCCGATATTAAGTCGGGATACACGCTCGACGACAATGCACGTGCGATGATAGCAAGTTGTATGTACCTGAGACTAACGGGTGATAAAACGGCTGTTGCCAACATTAAGAAATTTCTGGATTTTATTCGTTTCTGCCAACAACACAATGGTAATTTTCTGAACTATGTGGATAAGGACCAACATTTTACCGATCAGAATGACGAAGTGAATCTTGATGATTCCAACGGTAGGGCTATATGGGCACTGGGTTATCTGATTTCCGAACGGAGCAAGCTTCCCAAAGAAATGATTTTACAGGCTGAATCCACACTTCAACGTGCATTGAACAAAATCGATAGTATTAAATCGACCCGGGCAATGGCTTTTGCCATAAAAGGTATTTTCTATTACAATAAAGTTGAAAAATCGGACGATAATGTTGAGTTGGTGAGAACTTTAGCCAATAGAATGGTACAAATGTATAAACACGAGTCGACTGCAAAATGGGAGTGGTTTGAAGGATATATGACATATGCCAACAGTATTTTACCCGAAGCCATGCTCTACGCATGGCTAATGACCAACGATTCGACTTACAAAGATATTGCCCGGTCATCATTTAATTTCCTGTTGTCGCAAACTTATAATTCTACCGGAATTGATGTGATTTCGAACAGAAGCTGGTTGCAAAAAGGACAGGAGCGGGGTCACTTTGGCGAACAACCCATCGATGTGGCTTACACCATTATGACGCTCGCAATTTTCTATGATGTATTTCGGGATGATGATTATCTGGAGAAACTTCACATTGGATTCAACTGGTTTCTGGGAGCTAACCGCTTAAAACAAATTGTTTATAATCCCTGCACAGGCGGTTGTTACGACGGATTGGAAGAAACGCACGTAAATCTGAATCAGGGAGCAGAGTCCACCCTGAGTTATTTGATGGCACGATTAACCGTTGAAAAATACAGCGATGAACAGTAAAATATCCAAATCAATAGCCGTCATTGTGGCGCATCCCGACGACGAAACCTTGTGGGCGGGAGGAACTATACTGAGTCACCCTAATCATAACTGGTTTATAGTTTGTCTTTGCCGGGCAAACGACACAGAGCGTGCCACCCGGTTTTATGAAACACTGAAATTATTTAATGCCAAAGGTGTAATGGGCGATTTGGACGATGGACCTGAACAAAAGCCTTTAGGTGAAAAATTAGTGGAGCAGGAAATTTTAAGGTTATTACCGACTACTCACTTCGATTTGATAATGACTCATAATTCCACCGGTGAATATACCCGCCATCTGCGACACGAAGAAATAAATAAGGCAGTGGTTGCACTTTGGCATAAAGGCAGTATTTCCTGCGAAGAACTCTGGACTTTTGCTTATGAAGATGGTAATAAGGCCTATTTTCCGCAGGCAGTTGAAAATGCCAGTATGGTTGAACCCTTAGCGGAACAAATCTGGTCGAAAAAATATAAAATCATTACCGAAACGTATGGCTTTGAAAATGATAGCTGGGAAGCTGAAACCACACCCACAACTGAAGCATTCTGGAGGTACAACAATGCGTACGATGCCCAACAATCTTCACATCACCTGAACGGAGATGTAAAGATGTCCAAATTATCTATTTTCAAGTTATTAAGCAATTCAAAATAAAATATCATGAAAGCCAAACAGGAATTGAAAATTTTC